>CALUYR010000166.1 GCA_944325045.1 Candidatus Gastranaerophilales bacterium | reverse complement strand
TTGATGTTTTCTGGCGACGGTATAATATTTCGGTGGCTAGATCCTGAAATAAATTCAGGATGACATAATTGCTTTGGCAACCACTCAGTCTTGCTTTCTTTTTGGGGGACGTAGTCCCCTCTTACATAACGCTTCGCTGTATGAAACGCAGAGGGTATATTGTTGATGTTTTCTGGGCTCGTTGTAATATTACGATAGTAAGATCCTGAAACAAGTTCAGGATGACATGTTAAATTATTTTTAACATCAATCGGCGTAAACTCTTGTCTCCCTTGAGGTTCGTTACCCCCCCCCCCCGTATTCCGTGCTATACTTAGCTTTTCCATGATTTTACCTCCTTTTTCCTCCATTATAAACTATTTTTCTTTTTTTGCAACCCTTAATCTCTTTGGGGATTTTACCTTTTGTGCGGCGTAGCCGCTTGGCAGAACACTGCACCGGAAAGATGGATTGGAAATTGCCGCGTTATTGGGAAAACACATAAAAACGGCCCGGCAGTATTATGTGCCGGGCCGTTTTTATAGTCTTTTATTAATTACTCTTCTTCTGAAACTTCTTCATCTACAGCTTCATCCTGCTGAATGTCTTCATCATCGTAAGCCTGTTGATTCATTTCTTCTTCAATTTCCTGATGTAATTCATCATCATTGTCATCATTATGCTCAAAGTCATCTTCAATAACTTCATCCGGTTCTTCATAGATATGAGCTGCTTCAGCTTTTTCCATCTGCGAAACACTCTTGATATCAATTTTCCAACCGGTTAGTTTATGAGCAAGTCTGACATTTTGACCTTCACGCCCGATTGCCAAAGAAAGCTGATCGTCAGGAACAACAACCATCGCTTCATGCGCGTACTCGTCATCCGCCAAAATATCAACAGATACAACTCTTGCCGGAGAAAGCGCATTAACGATGTATTCAACCGGATCTTCAGAGTATCTGACAATATCTATTTTTTCATTTTTCAACTCGGAAACAATAGTTTGAATACGGCTGCCACGAGGCCCTATGCAGGCACCAACACTATCAACTTCCGGATCATTTGACCATACAGCAATTTTAGTTCTGAAACCGGCTTCTCTGGAAATAGACTTAATTTCAACGATACCATCTTCAATTTCCGGAACTTCAAGTTCAAAAAGTTCTCTTACGATTTCAGCATGGGCGTGAGAAACAATAACCTGAGGAAGTCTGGTTGTTTCTTTAACGTTAAGAACAAAAACTCTAATCCTGTTTCCGGGTTTGTAATATTCACCTGGTATTTGTTCTTTTTGCGGCATAATCGCATCAGTTTTGCCGATATTGACAATAACATTTCTGTTTTCAACACGCTGGATAATACCTGTTGTAAGAGTACCTTTTTTCTCAAGGAATTCATTAAGAACAAGATTTCTTTCAGCTTCTCTGATTCTTTGGGTTAAGACTTGTTTAGCAGCCTGAGCAGCGATACGGCCGAACTGTTCCGGCGTAACTTCAAGCTTTACTTCATCCCCGACTTCAACATCTTCGTCTATCTCTTTAGCCTCTGCAAGAGAGATTTGAGTTTCTTCGTCTTCTACATTTTCAACAACAACTTTTGTGCTGAAAACACCGATTTCACCTGACTGTTCGTCTAAAATAGCTTCAATATTGGTTGCATCTTTGCTTCTCATGTGTTTTTTGTAAGCAGCAACCATTGCGTCGCAAAGAGAACTTACCAAAACTTCTTTTGAAATACCTCTCTCGCGTTCAAGTTCTTCCAAAGCTTCATTTAAATTTCCGCCGCCAATTTTAATCATTTTTTTTCTCCTTTATATCTTATTTTCTATTAATCTATATATAATTTAGCTGATTGAATATTGCTTCTCGGTATAGTTAATTCCTGCCCGTCATCAAACCTGAAAAAAGTCAACCCTTGAGATTCGTTAAAATCAAGAATTTCGCCTTTAAATATTTTTTCATTTTCTCCGGTCAAAGGCTCTTTTAATTTCAGGGAAATTCTACGGCCTTTAAAGATAACAAATTCCTTATCGGATTTAAATTTTCTCTCCAGTCCCGGCGAAGAAACCTCCAAATTGTATTTTACGGGAATAAGCTCATCCAAAAAGTCGCTCAGACTACGGGTAACTTTTTCACAATCATCCAAAGTTACATCTTTTTGTGAAGAATAAAGATATATTCTTAAGAACCATCTGTGATTTTCTTTAACAAAATCAATTTCTATAGGAATATACCCAAAACGCATAGCAGTATTTTCTATTAACGGTGTAATCTTTTCAATAACTTCATATCTGTTGATTTCCTGTTTTGCCATACACACCACACCTTTCCGATTATCGTAAAAAAAGAACGGGGTTTCCCGTTCTTTTTTTAAAGACAATACTGTCAACAAATATATTTTAACGTAACAATTTTCAAATGTAAACCCGTTCGTAAAGAAAAGTAAACTTTACGGGATCAAGCTTTGCTACTCATTTTTTGTAGCTTCATCGAGCTGCTGCTGATATTCTTCCTGACTGACTTTTTTCCCGTCGACTACGTATATTTCCTGACCGGAAGAATCAACACCCTGCTTAAATTCATGACCGCCCCACACTCCTACAAGAGAGGCATTTCTGATGTCCTGAATTTCTTGCAGCTCAGCTTTTCGCTGTTCCATTTCCTGAACTTTAGCATCTTTTTTAGATGCTTTCTCTGTCTTACCTTTTTCTCGGGCTTCGGTAGCTTGACCGTCTGTTTTAACAATGTCATCATCAAGAGATTTCATCTCTTTTTCTTCTTCGGCTTTTAATTTTTCAAGACGAGTTTCTTGTTTTTCGATTGCCGAATTAATATCTTTTTGTTGTTTTTCAAGATCTTTAATTTTTTCTTCTCCGTTATTAACAAGATCGAGACTCTTGTCATAAGCGTCTTGTGATGATTTCATTTTATCTTGCAGCGGTTTGAGCTGTTCGTTTAACTGATTTAAATCAGCTGTAGCCTGTTGATGCTTAGTATAAGCAGTGTCATACTGTTCTGCTTTTTTAGCCTGTAATTCACGGGCTTCGGTTTGCTTTTGTTTAAGTTCCTCAAGTTTAGCCTCGGCCTTATCAAGCTTAGACTGAATTTTCGACTTATCTTCATCAGAAGCTGAAGCAAGCTGTGATCTCAAATCACTTACTGTGTTTTCCTGATTTGTAACATCTTCATTTGCCTGAGCAAGCTGTTGATCAGCAGAATCCATTGCCTGCTTAGTACTTGTCACGTTATCGGCAAGCTGTTTAACTTCACTTTCTTTTTCTTTAATCTGACCGTTTACCTCTTCGAAACTCTCTTTATCAGCTTCATAAGCAGATTTTAATGTCGGAAGTTCAGCCTGTGCCTGGCTGAAAGAAGCTCTTGTTGTCTCAATTTGGTCTCCGATTTCACCGGCTTGCTGATTTGCCAGAGTAATTGCAGTGCTTAATTCACTGGAATTTTGAGCACTTTTCATATTATCTACGACATCTGCCGAGGCGCCACCAGCCGAACTGACTTGAGTTGAGGAGGTACTGTTACTTGATTTTGAGGATATAGAATCCCAAGCATCAATTCCTTTTGTTACCAACCCGGCAACAGTTGTTACTGCAGTAAGACCATCTGTAAATTTCTGCCAGCCGCTCTTTTCCTGAACTACCGGCTTAGGCATGTTCGCATTCAAATATGCATAGTAATTATCTTCAATACGCTGGAACGCACGGCCGGAATACCCGGTATACGCACCTCTTGACCAGTAACTGCTATAATCCGTCGATCCGGTGTACATACGCTGGCGTAAATCTTTAGCATCAGCCTGCTTATTGCGGAAACCTGAACTTACATAATTTGCGTCCTGCTTAGTGCCTTTTCGTGGAGCGGTATTTACTCGTGAATAAGAACTTTTTGAGGTTGCTGCACTTGCAGAACCGGAATTTTTTGCATTTAACACTGAACCGTTTTTGGAACTCCAATCCCCGGTTGATAAAGACATCTTCTGCAAATTTGCTGCAGCCGAGCTGCCAGTAGAGTTTCGAACAGTCTGAACTGCCCCCTCAGATGTACTTTTGGCGGCAAAGTTTTTCCGGATATTGTTGTCCGAATTCAATGAAGTTCGAACTCCTGGTTTAAACTTTAACTCGATGTTCATGTTCTTAAACTCTCTCTGGTTTTATTATTATATACTTTATATATATAAAGATTTTTTAAAAACATGAATTGCATCCTCATAATTTTTCTGTTACAATTGTTAACAATTTAAACATCATTAAGCCGCAAAGCTATAAATACTCAATTATAATATACCCTTATTTTTATAAAAACAAACTTTTACCCCGCCCCCTATTCTAAAGTTGTAAAAATTCTTCATATTAGAGGGAATCGCCGAAATATAGGAGCGATAATTTCTTTCGGGATTTGCAAGTTTTTGTGAAGCGAAATTTACAATTAAATGTAAATTTTTTAAGAAAAAGAGCAGAATCGCAAAAGTGTTATAATGACTATTTATACACCTGGTTAACAAAACTTATTGTAACGAGATT
>CALUYR010000165.1 GCA_944325045.1 Candidatus Gastranaerophilales bacterium | reverse complement strand
AGCCTTGGTATGATGAGGCACATGCCTGGTCTATTGCGCGGGAACTTTCGTTTCTTGATATCATCGGTCAGATGAAATACGAGGGGCATACTTTTTTATGGTATTTGCTTTTAATGCCGTTTGCAAAATTGAATTTGTGGTATCCGTATTCTATGACTGTTATGAATTGGTTTTTCGCATTTGGGGCTTTAGTGCTTTTGTGGAAAAAGGCACCGCTTAATCCGGTTACAAAATCGCTTATAACATTTTCTGTTCCGTTTTTTGTTGTTTTTCCAATAGTCGCAAGATGTTATGCAATTGGCGTTTTAATGCTGTTTGTTCTGGCTGATCTTTATAAATCAAGGCTAAAACATCCTATTATGTATGCATTATGCATTTTCTTATGCGCAAACACAAGTGTTATGGCTTTATTCGGGGCATTCGTGTTTGGATTGTATTTTGCTTATGATCTGATAACGGCTGCTTTAAAAGATGAAATCAGCCGCAAGGATTTTCGTATTAGTTTTATAATATTGGGTTTGTGCGCCGTTATGATTTTGTGGCAGCTTGGAGGTTCTGACTCTGAGTATCTTGTTGCGTCACACGATTTTATTAAATTCTTTACTCAATGTTATTTTCATTCAAATATTTTAACAATTTTGATTACTACAGCCGGAATGTTTGGAATGTTTTTTATTCTGCCGGTTTATTTCTATAAAAATAAGAGGGTTTTATTTTTCTATTTATTTAATATGTTTTCTTTATTGTTTGTTTTTGTGTTTTTGTATTGCGGGTATATTCATCACTACAGCTTTTTGTGGGTGTACGGAATTGTTTCTTTCTGGCTTATGAAATCTTTGGAGCCGGAGGAAAGCAGAATTTCAAAATTTTCTGAAATTTTTATTGCGGTATTGTTTATGGGATTGATTTTTAACTCGTATAATACACTTGGGGATTATTTTTCAGAAATTCCTGAAAATCTTGCGGAAGCAATTGTAAGTGATGAACGGCTAAAAAATTCCAGAGTGATTATGATTAACCTTTTTGATAAAAATCTTTTGCCGTATTTGTATGATAAAAATATTGAATTTTGGGATTTCTGCTCAAATGCGCCGGTAAATTTCGATGCAAGTACAGGCAGAACTCCTATTTGTAAAGCTGATTATGTCGATTTTTATCCTGAGTATGTTCAGAAGGTTTTGAGTAATGATAAAGAAAATTTTATTATCTTTAGAAACAAAAGTCTTGGTAATGTCGGTGAGGCCTTCGGATATAGTAACAAAAATTCTTATATATACTTAAATTTATACAAGCGGATTAAAAATGTTTACAGCATTTATAAGATAACTGTTTCGGATAAGGAAATTACTAATGAAAACTAACACCTCTACAAAGAGCAATAAGTATATTTATATAATTCTTGGAATTTGGATTGTTATAACACTATTAAGAGTGATATTTCACCAGCCCTGGTACGACGAGGCACATGCGTATATGATGGCTCAGCAGCTTTCCCTGCTTGATATAATTGCGCAGATGAAGTTCGAAGGGCATACGTTTGTTTGGTATTTGCTTTTAATGCCGTTTGCTAAAGCTGATTTATGGTATCCGTATCCCATGCTTATTTTAAACTGGATTTTTATGCTTTTGGCAATGATAATTTTTCTTAAGAAAGCCCCGTTTCATCCCATAACCAAGACTATTGTCACTTTTTCTTATCCGTTTTTGGCACAGCTGCCCGTAATTGCCAGATGTTATGCTATCGGCGTTTTGTGTTTGTTTTTGTTGACGGATTTATACTATAAAAAACTTGAGCATCCGCTGCTTTATTCTTTGTTAATTTTTATCTCTGCTAATACAAGTGTTATGGCATTATTCGGCTCATTTGCTTTTGGAATTGTTTTTACTTATGACTTAATAAAAGCTGCTTTAGAGGATAAAATAAATAAAAAATTTTTTACCGGCTCATTCGTAATTCTTGCGTTATGTGCTGTTATGATATTTTGGCAGCTAGGCGGGGCAAATGCAGATTTTATTTCACCTAATAATAATTTCTTACAAAATATTTTAACTTTTTTTACCGGCGTATGGAAACCGATTACTGTTCTAAACATTGTATCTGCTGCTTTCTTGTTTTTTGCAGTACCTTGTTTTTGCTTCCGAGACAAAAAAATATTTTTGATTTATCTTATCCCTATTGTCTGTCTGCTTTATGTTTTTAATTTTACTTACGGAGGAACTTTTCATCATTACGTGTTTCTTCTGATTTATACTTTAATCCCTTTGTGGCTTATTAACAATCGCAGAGAAAAAGGATTTTGGGGAAAAATTATAGAAGTTTTTATCGGACTTCTGTTTTTCGGCCAAATTTTTTCTGTCATTCCGTATCAGCCAAATACGTATAATTCTGCCTCTCGTTTTATGGCTGATAATTTCCTTTCAGAAATTAATAATGCCAGAGTTATTCTTACCGTTGAGGCTGATAAAAGACTAATTCCTTATGCGGAAAATTCGGATATTTATTTCTATTGTTCCGCAACAAAAGCTGATTCCGAGTCAACAATATATGAGACTCCTTTATGCGAATATGGCCGTGCTGTAATTCTCCCTTCCTGGCTGCATAAATCTCTTTCAGATAAAAAGGATAACTATGTAATTACAGTTGTAAACGATAAAATTTCTGAAAATGGTTTTGTTTTAGAGGATAAAAATTATAAAATGCGCTTTGAACCTTATAAAATTTTGAACAAAACTTACGGGATGTTTAAGCTCATTGAAACAACAAATAAGTAAGGATTTTTAATGTTAAAAATTTCTAAAAATGATAAAATTATGTATATTGTCTTAGCTGTATGGACTTTAATTACAGTCCTGCGGTTAGTGTTTCACCAGCCTTGGTATGATGAAGCACATGCGTATATGATGGCTCAACAGCTTTCATTAATTGATATAATTGCACAAATGAAATATGAAGGACATACTTTTCTTTGGTATTTATTAATGATGCCATTTGCTAAAGCTGATTTGTGGTATCCGTATCCGATGCTTATTTTAAACTGGATGTTTATCTTCTTTGCAATGATAATTTTTTGGAAAAAAGCTCCGTTTTATCCAATAACAAAAATTATAATTTCTTTTTCGTATCCGTTTTTAGCACAATTACCTGTTGTTGCCAGATGTTACTCAATTGGTGTATTGTTTATGTTTATTCTTGTTGATTTGTACGGTGCTAAATTGAAGCGGCCTATTATCTATTCAACTTGTTTGATAATTTGTGCAAATACCAGTGTAATGGCTTTATTTTCTGCAACCGCATTCGGTATAATTTTTGTAATTGATATGATAAGAGGCGTTTTAGCAGGAGTTGTTTCAAGAAAAGACTTCAGAATTAGTTTTTCAATCTTAGCCCTTGGCGCAGTTTTAATTCTGTGGCAGCTTGGTGGGGCTAATGCATCTTTTATTGGTGAAAATACTACTTTTTTAAAGAATTTTTCTGAATTTCTTCTTGGTACAAATTTAATTGTTAATATAATAAATTTAATTGGTATAGGTTTTGCTGTTATTATTTTCCCGGTTTATTGCTGGAGAAATAAGAAAATCTTTTTTGTTTTGATATTTCAAGTTGCAATGATTCTATATTGCTTTATTACCAAATGGGGCGGATGTGCTCATCATTTCATTTTTTTCTGGATATATTCTCTAATCGCAATTTGGCTTATGAAGCTAATAGATAATAAATCGAAACTTTCAGTCATTGCTGAAATAATAGTGGCAGTTATGTTTTTGGGGCAAATATTTACTCATATGAATAACAGCCCTAATAGTTTCTATTCCGGCTCGAGATATATGGCAGAAACGTTTATTAATGACGATATTGCTGAAAACGGAAGGGTTATTGTTTTTATAGAAGCTGATAAAAGGTTTGTTCCATATGTTAAAAATAAAAATGCAGAAATCTATTTTTACGGTACCGCTGAGAAAGTTAATTGGGATGCCTCTGTTGATAATTCTCCGCTTACAGGTTATGCAAAAGTTATTCTTGTTCCCACCTGGCTCCATAAATCTCTGTCAAAAGACAGGGAGAATTATGCGCTGCTTATGGTTAATGAAGAAAGGCCTGCAAGCGGATTTATTATTGAGGATCGAAGCTATCGGATGATTTTTGAACCATATTTTATTTTTAATAAAACTTACGGGTTGTTTAAAATACATGAGATAAAAAAATAACCTCCATGGCAATATGAAAAAATTTCGGTCTGTTTTTCCATGTTATAAAAAGGAGGAAAAACATGTCAGACTATACAAAAGATGTTGAAATTATTGAAGAGGATTTTGGCGAAGCTTGCGAGGTTAATATTTCTCGAATAAATATATTGATGCTTTTAACAGAGGCAGACCGGTTTGATGAACACCACAAAACCGGAGTTTGGTTTGAAGAGTTTGCTATACCTTACTTGAAATTTCTTGACGAAGGGTATGAAGTTACGGTTGCAACGATTCACGGAAAAGAGGCGCCGCTCGATCCGGCAAGCACTAACCTTATTGACGATATTAAGTG
>CALUYR010000164.1 GCA_944325045.1 Candidatus Gastranaerophilales bacterium | reverse complement strand
ATTAACCACCGACACATTGAACCCCCAACCGAAGGACTATTGTTGTGCAAGTATTCTGAACAAACATTCCTTCATAAAGCGAACGTGCGCGACCGAAGTGAGCGCGATAGTGAGCTAAAGAGTGGAAATGCGGAAGCATTTCAGTCTATCAATCAATCAAATCAACGCCTTAAGGCGTTGAAAATAAACTGCAAGTTTTTCTTTTTCGATTCACTTTTTCTTTTTTCTTGCCCTAAAAAAGAAAAAGTGAATAAAGAGCAAACAATTAGTAAAGTTTTATGTAACAAATTAAAGCGTAAAGTAAGAGGGAATCGCGCCACCCGCAAGGCCGCATTTACCCTAGCTGAGGTTCTAATCACACTCGGCATAATCGGCGTTGTTGCGGCAATGACTTTGCCAACGTTAATTCAAAATTACCAAAAGCAGGAAACGATTTCGAAATTACAAAAGGCTTACACTGTATTAAACCAGGCATTTAAGCTTTCAGAAGTAGATAATGGCGAGTTTGAGTATTGGGATGTAGATTATAATGACCCAGAAGCATATTTCGAAAAATACTGGAGACCTTACTTTAAAATAGCTAAAGTATGTAATACTTATCAAGAATGTGGCTACTCATCCTCTCAGCCAATTTTATATGCAAATGGAGTTAGATCCACTTTTAATATTGTTATTCCCCAGTATAGAAAGACCTTTATTGCAAACGATGGAGTATTGTTTGTTATGTCTGTTCGCCAAGGTGGGGGCTTTGATGATGATGGTAATGAAAAACCAATAACTGAGCTTTTGCGTGTTCTGGTTGATCTTAATGGCTCCAATCGTCCTAATCAATTCGGAAAGGATGCTTTTTTTATGCTCGTAACTAAAAAAGGTATTTTAGCCGATGGATATGATAAATCATATGAAGAAATAAATGCTGAATGTTCGAAAAGAGGGAATGGGCAGTTATGCCTGTCAAAAATTATCCGTGACGGCTGGAAGTTTAAAGACGATTACCCGTGGTAAGACGAAAAGTATTTCGATTTTGCAATGTTTTTGCGGTTATAGAAAAATAATGCTTTAATTAATATATGAATTATATTTTTTATTTTTTAATAGTAATTTCGATAATCGCCGGCGCTGTGAACGGAAAACTTGATGCTGTTGTTAATGCTATTTTGAGCGGGGCAGAAATTTCTGTGAAGGTTACTTTTTCGCTCATAGGTATTATGGCCTTTTGGCTTGGAATGATGAAGATTGCTGAGAAAAGCGGGCTTATTGAATTTATTTCGAAAATTATAAGACCGGTTACGAAATACTTGTTTAAAGAAATTCCCGAAAATTCTCCTGCTATGGGCGATATAGCAATGAGCTTTTCGGCGAATGCTTTTGGACTTACTAATGCGGCTACGCCTATCGGGATTAAGGCTATGGAAGAACTACAAAAACATAATGTTGATAAATCCAGTGCCTCTAATGCTATGTGTATGTTTCTGGCAATGAATACTGCAGGGTTTCAGTTGATTCCGGCAACTGTCATCGCTGTTCTTGTCGGTATCGGCTATAAAAATCCTACATCAATTATTGCTCCTACATTGCTTGTTACTTCTGTAACTTTTGTTTCCGCAATTATTCTGGCTAAAATATTTGAGCATTTTTGGCCTGAGCAAAAGATCGACGGAGGAAAGCAATAATGTTTCAGGCTGTTATGAATACTCTGTCACTTTGGGCTTTGCCGTTTGTATTATTGTTGATTTTAACTCTGGGGCTTATAAAAAAAGTCCCTCTGTATGAGGTTTTTACTGACGGCGCTAAAGAAGGATTCAAGGTTTCGGTAAATATTATTCCTTATTTAGTTGCGATAATTGTTGCTATATCAATGCTCCGTGCTTCAGGGTTAATAGAAATGTTCGGAACATTTTTTGCTCCGTTGTTCTCATTTTTAAATATTCCTGTAGATGTAACACCTATAATGATTGTTCGTTCTCTTTCAGGGTCTGCTGCATTGGGGATTTTTTCTGACATCGCTCACGGTTTGGGGCCGGATAATTATGCTACTACCCTTGCCGCAGTTATGGTCGGCAGCAGTGAAACAACTTTTTATGTATTAGCCGTATACTTTGGCGCTGTAAGGATTTCAAAGCTTCGATACGCCATTTGGGTCGGGTTAATTGCTGATTTGATCGGGATTATCGCCGCTGTAACTGTTTGTAATATTATGTTTGCGTAATTAATTTTAATTGCTGATATTCATGGCGGTCAAGCCAGCTTTGTGTAAATTCGTCGAAGTCGGGTTCTATAATCGTTTTGACCAGAACGGCATAATTTATATCTATGCAATTGATTTTTGGAATCAATTCTGCTTCAAATTGTGTACTGCCGCAGTTATGGCAAAATTTTTCCTCTGGTACTACCTGCCCGTCTTTTAGTATGGCTTTCAGCTTAATCCCGCAGCAGGTGCATCTTGCAATGTACCATCTGTTTTCGATAAGTTCTCCGCAGTCCTGGCAATAGCAGATATCATTTTGAGGAGAAACTTTCTCATGTTTGCACTTTTTCTTGTTTTTAAAAAAATCTAATAAATTCATATTTTGTATATAATTTTTTTTATAAAAAAGTCAACAATTACAGTATGCAGGCAAGTACCATAAGAATAAGTGTTCCGATTTGCATGGCGGTTGCCATGTTTTGAGAGAATTTATTGGAATCGTATTTGCCGGCAGATTTTTGAGCCTGGTATGCACTTGAAATTCTATCAAGTCTTGTTTGGTTATCTTCTCCGGTGAATTCTGTGCCGAACATAAAGTTTTCTATTCTGGCAAGCCGGTTTTCTGTCGTGTCATCTGAAAAGTTTTGGTGCATAAGTTTCTTCTCGACTGTAGTTAATGAAACCTTTTTAGGGCTTGAGTTGTAATTATCTTCATAAGCCGCAGCCCGTCTGTTGTTCATATCGTTATATGCCTCATAGTCAAAGCTGCTTGGCGGCATATATTTATTTAAATGAAAATCAGATTGCAGCGGCGGAATATCTTCATCGTAAAACTCGTTAGATGATTGCGCAATTTGATTATCCATTAGAGATTGCGGTTTTAGTTCTGCTTTAAGTCTGTCTACACGTGTGCTTAAGTCATCGGTATATGTTTTATTAAAAGCTTTTTTCTCAAGATTTGATAACCTGGTTTTTATATCCTGTTTAGGATAAGTTTGTTTGAATACCTGCTGTTCCATCTCGTCAATAGCCGGATAGCTTACATCTGATGTCGCAACCGGTTCTTCTTCTATTATATAATCGTCGTTTTCTGCAAATGTATCCTCAACCGGTTCGATTTCTTTGCCGATAGAATCGGCAGAAATATCTTTGCTCAATTTTGCAAGTCTTTCGGATTGCGATTTTGTTGAAGTCTTTCCGTATACGGTTTGTTCAATTCTGTTTAAACGTGTAAGATCATTTTCGTCATTGTATTGAAAACCATATAATGAATCTTCTATTTTCCCTAACGTCGTTTGTGCCGAAGTCGCTGCGGATACAGCAATGCTTACTGTGTTTAATGTCAATGAAACGGCGATTAATAAAACAATTTTTTTCATAATAACAACTCCTTAGGTACAGAATAAGGGGCGTTATTATGTTTTACTATTCAACAAAATCGGTATTTAAATTGAATGAAAAATTCTGCTTTTTAATTACAACAAAAGTCCTATAAAAAATTAATCATAATACTTTTTCGCAACAAAAAAAGCCGATATAAAAAAATATATAATTTGAATTACACATAAAAAAACGGCTTAAAAAGTTTTTTCAAGCCGTCTTGTTTTGTTGTTAATTATTAATAATTATATATGGAGGATAAAACCGCCTTTATCGGCGTTTTGTAACTTGTCCCCTTCGATTTTTGAGCGAAGGTTTTTAATATATTTATAAACATAATCACGCGGTAATTCCAAAAGCGTTGCAAGATCTTTAGCATAGACAATTTCATTTTTGTGTGCTGCAAAATGATCAAAAACTTTTTGTTCTCTATCTGTTAACGCTTTTTTAAAAACAACTCTTATTTCATCTCTAAAAGCATCGCCGGTAGACTTTGTTGAAAGAACTTCTTTTTTGGCAGTTTTTACGGTTTTAGAAGTTTTAGTTGTTTTATTGGTTTTAGCAGATTTTGTTTTTGTTTTTGTGTTTTTTGTCGTAGAAGTTTTTTCAGCTTTTTTAACTTCTTTTTTCTCAACTTTTTTAGCCGGTTTAACCGGTTCTTCCTCAAAGTTGTCAATACTTAGTTTAAGTTTAGAAATAGAAAACGGAGACGGTGAAATTTCCTGTTCCCGTTCATAAGCCCGCTGGGCAATTGTTGTTATTCTTTCAGTTTTCGGCTGAACCCAGTCGTCGGAATTAGAAATAACCGGTTGTCCGTGCAGTACAATGTCAACAAGATCTTTCGTAGGCTTGTCCTCTTCAATTTTTTTCCCTAATCTGGCAGCATATTCTTCTAATGTAATCTTTTCTAATGAGCTTCTCCACTGTTTAATCTCTTCTTTGCTCAGATATTCAGACATTCCTTAATCTCCT
>CALUYR010000163.1 GCA_944325045.1 Candidatus Gastranaerophilales bacterium | reverse complement strand
ATTACCTGTTAAATTGTTTTTAACACCAATCGGCGGTTTCCCTTGTCTCCCTTTAGGTTCGTTTCCCCCCCCCCCCGTATGCGTTGCTATTATTGGCTTTCCCATGTTTTTATCCTCCTTTTTCCTCCATTATATACTATTTTTTATTTTTTGCAAGGGGGCACTAAGTCCGTTCTTACATAAAACTTCGTTGGGCGAGAGGTATAGTAAGCAGCTCTGATTTATTAATCAGACATTGGCTTTCGGTTGTGGTTTCGACGTGTCGGTGGTTTGATCCTGAGAAAATCCGGACATTTTTCTCAAAATCCGGCATTTGGGAAAAAGTAATCGAAAATATAAAAAACCACTGATTGTTAATCAGCGGTTTTTTCTTTTTATTTATATAAAATATCAATTTAGAAAGTAGCAACCGGTTTCTTTTGCGCTGTTGCACCAGGAATAGACTGCCAGTTAGCTGCCATAATTTTCTTGAATGATTTCAATGCTGTATCTTCTAATTCTCCAAGTTCTTCAGCTTCCATAATTAATTCTCTTAACGGAAGTAAAGCTCTTTGGTCGCGAAGTACGCCTAATGCGGCAGCAGCACCGGCTCTAACCAGTTCATTTTCGTTACGGTTTTTCATAACGTCAATTAATGCAGGAACTGCCTTTGTATCATTAAGTTTTCCTAAAGAAGTTACAGCATAAATTCTTACGTTAACCCATTCGTCGTAAAGCATACTTATAACTTTATCAACAGCTTTTTTATTTCCTATTTCACCTAAAGCACGGGTTGCATCACATCTTACATTAACCTTTTCGTGATCCAAAGATTCAATTAAGGCGTCAGTTGCAACATCACCGATTTCAATTAACGCATCAGTCGCTGTAATACACACTTGAGGATTTTCATCGTTTAAAGCTTCAACAAGCGGTTCTACAACAATAGCACCGCCTAACCGGCCTAATGCACGTGCTGCACGCACACGAACATCGACGTTACGATCCTCTCTTAAAGATTCAATCAGGTGTATAGTAGCTTTTGAATCACCAAGTTCTCCCAATGCACGTGCTGCGTATAAACGTACGGAACCATTTTTGTCATGTTTTAATACGTCGATTAAAGGTTCAACAGCTTTTGAATCACCCATCTCTCCAAGAACACGGGCGGCATTATAACGGACTTTTTCTGAATTGCTTGTTTTCAAATCTGTCAGCAATTCTTCGAATGATTTTTTAACTTGTTTTTTCTTACTGTTCACACTAATTGTCATTTACATTCCTCCGACACATTATTATAACTTTCACACCTACTCTTATATAAAGAACTTTTTGTGAAAATTATTGCCTTTTTACCTTCTATTTGTTAACTAATTGTAATAATATAATTCTTACCTTTTACTGTATTTGTTTCGCGTTTTGACTGCCTGTATTTTCTGGGGTGGCAACCATCCATTAAGGGTATCACGAACACTTTATATATTTATACTAACACATGTTTCAAATTATTACATGGGTAATATGTATTATTTGAGGAAATTTAATGATTGTTTTTTTAACATAATGTTTAATTCAATAATAAGCACATTAATTTTGTAACATAAGTTTACAAATACTACTTACTATGGATAGTAATAATGAACTCGCTGCCCAGGCCAACCTCACTGTTTACAATAATTTTGCCTTCGTGTTTCTCTATTATTTTTGCACAGATGGCAAGGCCTAATCCTGTGCCCACGCCTACTCCTTTTGTTGTATATCCGGCCGTAAAAATTTTCGGAATTTCTTCTTCCGGAATTCCTTTTCCGGTGTCTTTTACGCTCACAGTCAAAGTTTCGCCCTGATAATTTGTTGTTATTATAATTCTACCTTTTCCTTCAATAGCTTGACATGCATTAACCAAAATATTCGTAAATACTTGATTTAGCATATTGGGATAACATTTTATTAAAGGAATTTGTCCGTAATTTTTAACAATTTCTATACGATTTTTTGTCTCATGCCTGATTAAATCCAGCGTTAAATCAAGCTCTTTATTAATATCAGCCTCTTGAACTTCCGCCTCATCAAGGCGTACAAATTTTTTAAGGGATGTCACCATATTAGAAATACGACTAATTGCTTCACTATCAATTTGGTTGATTTCCTGCATTATATCAGCGATTTCAGGAGGAGATACTTCAGGAATAAGCTTAGCAAGCAAACCGTTATTTGACTTTATTGAGGCAACCGGAGTATTTATTTCATGGGCAACGCCGGCAATCAGCTGGCCTAAAGAAGCCATCTTCTCTGAATTTATCAACTGAAGTTGGGTTTCCTTTAATTCTTTAAGCGTATTTTTCAGCTCTTTTACTGTTTGAATATTTCTCTGATATAACTCTGCACGAATAATAGCGTTGCCAAGCTGAAAGGATATTGCTTCTAAAATTTCAAGTTCTTCACTTAACTCCCGTTTTTGATAACTAAGCAAAACTATGATGCCTACAAGCTTTTGAATATGAAACACCGGAACAACAATTCGCATAATTGGCTGCTTAAATGGCTTTGCCTCTCGATATTCTTTTAAGCAGTGAACAACGGAAATTTTGTTTGAGCAAATAGTATCGAAAGTTTGATTATCAAAGGTTATCAGCTCATTTTTTGCAAGTTTATTATCGCCTTGAATTTCTGCGACCCGGAATTTCCCATGTTCATTTGAGGCATAATACGCTTTAAATGCACCAAACATTATTGAAAGTTCAGACAACGCGGACTGAAGAATTTTTGAAATATCTATTGATTCTCTAATTGTGTTAGATACTTTATTAATAAGAGCAATTCTTATAGCTTGCGACTGGGCCTTTTGTTTTATATTAAGAAGGTCTTCATTTTCAGCTTGAAGCTGCTGATATTTTTTTAATAATCTATCATACTTTTTCTGTTCTAATTCAAGATTGTTATTTGCGCTCACATCAGAGAAAAATAATATTGAATAAAAACCTCGTTTTAAAACAGTTAAATCATAATAATATAAATTATTCTGGTTATCCTGATATGAAACACACGCAAAAAAATTCTCCTTTGAATGGATTGCATGCCAGATAGGAGAATAGTTTTCAAGGTTTTCACTATTTAGCGGACAGATATTAAAATTAGTATTATGCGAGAATTTTTTCAGATCAACAAAATCTTTAAACCAGCGTTTAAAGGTATAATTTTGGTAAACCATCTCACTATTTTTATTTACGATTATTACAGCATCCCTGAACTGATTAAATATATCAAACTTCTTCATAATAAAATTATAATTAAAATTAAGCGCATCGGCAAAATGTTAACTTAAATAACATATGCTGTCATTCATAAATGATAATAATATTATGTCTATAGGCAATTTATTTTTTTTATATGTTTTTATATTAATATGAATAGTGTGTCTAATAGTTACGGCTTAAATTATACCGCTGCAAATATAGGAGTACTTTCGGCGCCGGACAGCGTCGGGAGAATTAAGCTGTATTCAAATGATGAAACGGAAAAACAATTTAAACAATTCAACAGTGATATTTCTTCAAAACGAAAAAAAATAAGTTTTGAAAATAAAAAAAATACCCCGAAACCAGTTCTATATTTTTTAGGGGCTGCGGGGATTTTCACAATTTGGAAACTTTTAAAAATCATTCTCAGAAAATAGTTTATTTACAAGTTTTCTTTGTTTGCCAATTCAAGTCATCGCATTTGAGATAATCCATATTTTCATTATATAAAGCCCATGCAGTGCAAGCGCGATCGGCATCACTTGCTGCAAGGGAGGAAGATTTTGCTGAACATTCACCTGCCAGAGGGCCACTCATCTGATCCCAGCCATTAGGTAAAAAACCTTTTAACGGCATAAAGTCAAAATGAAAAACATCTACACCAATTCTCATATCCTGTTTTTTAGGGAATGCAATCCAAGCACCGGTACATATTTTAGTTGCAGAGTTACAGCTGCCGCCAATCCACCCGACACCAATAATTGTTCCGTCAGCAAGTTTTATGTAACGCTCAGCTTTTGGGATCCAAGGATACATTGCCTTTCTCCCGTCAAGAGTCCTAACATTACCAATACTTTCGTTCGCTTTTACAAAAGTTGATTTATTTAGAAATTCAGCAAATCTCGCTGCAAACAACGACGCACTGGTATAGTCTTTGATCTCATTTCCATCTTCATCTACTTCACCTGTAAGAGTAGCGGTCAACCCCCATGTTTCAACAGATCCGTATTTTTCTTTAACACGTAAGTAAGCCTGATTTAAAACAGAAGAGACTTTTTTAAGCTGTGTTACACGCTGCTTTGCCTGGTAATTTTGTATCAAAGTCGGCAAAGTCATCGCGGCAACCACACCGATTATGCCGAGCGTGATGAGAACCTCTGCTAATGTAAACGCGGCCTTGCGGGGGATGTAGTCCCCGCTTACACGACGCTTCGCTGTGTGAAACGCAGAGGGTATATTGTTAGTTTTTTCCTTGGTCGGTATAATGTATCGGTGCCAAGATCCTGAAACAAGTTCAGGATGACATAATTGCTTGGACAGCCCTTCAGTTTTGCTTTCTTTTTGCTTACTTTTTCTTTCTGCTAAAGA
>CALUYR010000162.1 GCA_944325045.1 Candidatus Gastranaerophilales bacterium | reverse complement strand
AAGAATTATAAACGGAACGGAGTATTAATATATGCAAAAGCCAATCATAGTAAGCATTTCCACCGAGGGGGGGGGGCAGACTAAGGGCCTGTACCCTCTTACTGCAAGGGTTTCGAGTACCTTTATTTCGCTTTTTGATTGGTATAAGCACTTTTTACAAAGTTTTTGGAGTTCAGCCGGATACGGATTGACTTATCTTATCCGGAACTTTTGGGCTGTAACGGCGAGAGTTTGGCGAACTTATATAGGTTCGGCAATTTTAAAATATTTTCGACTTAACTTAAATTAAGGTATTTAACCGGAGGATTTATGAACTTATTATTTTTGGGAAACAAACTATCACAATATAGCAGAATTTCGGATATACTATGCAAAACTATCAAAGATAAGCGCTTTGGTTCTGCATTTACTCCGGATAATATTTCTTCTGCATTATACGACTCACAGAGTAAAGTCGCTTTTACATTGGCGGAAGTGTTAATAACTCTTGGTATTATCGGCGTTGTGGCGGCGCTTACTCTGCCGGCGCTTATTAATAATTACGAAAAACAAGTGACCGTGAACAGATTAAAGGTTAATTTTAACATTATGAGTAATGCCATAAGACGAGCAGAAGCTGACTTTGGAGATATTACAAGCTGGGAATTGTTAAATAACGTGGATAGAGGTGAATACGACGCCAACGTGGACAAAGCCGATGCCGAAAATCACATGGCTAAAATCGTAAAAACGTATTTTCTACCGTATCTTAGCGGAGCGCAATATATTGAAACAGGCACATTAGCAGATTTAGGATATAAAAGGGCTATTGTTTTCGGTGACGGAAGTAACTATGCAAGACCTACAGCGAAAGGACCTTTTTTAAGGTTGCCTAACGGAACCGTAATTCTTTGGCAGGTTAATACCGGCCTTGATGAATCAGGTAAAAGATTTGTATTAGGTATGCTTTTCATTATAGATATTGACGGCCCTAACGGAAAAAATGTTATTGGTAAAGATGTTTTCTATACAATACTGCCATACGCAGTGAATACAAAGTTTATGTTTCTGCGACAATATCAAATCACAGACGATTATAGATTAAATGTCAAAAAGACCACAAGATCTCAAATCCGTGCTAACTGCATAGACAACTCATCATACTGCGGTGCGTTGATTCAGATTGACGGATGGGATATAAAAGATGATTATCCGTACTTCTAAAAATAAAAAATGAACTCCTTAAACTAAATTAAAGGAGTTCACTTAAATGCTGACATTTATTTCTTCAATACACAACAAGGTTTATCTGTAATTTGTAAATTGCAGCGGATAATCATACTTTTCTTCATTCCCGCGAAGCATTTTTATTACTTCCTGCAAATTATCTTTGTCCTTGCCGGATACTCTTACCTGATCACCCTGGATCGAAGCCTGAACTTTAATTTTTGAGTCTTTAATATCTGCAACAATTTTCTTTGCAAGTTCCTGGGTTAATCCTTTTTTCAAATTATAAACTCTTCTTACTCTGCCGCCAAGCGCGTTTTCTACAGGCTGAGGATCCAAAATTCTTATACTCAAATTTCTTTTGACAAGTTTGGTCTGCAATATGTCATAAATATTTCGCAACTTCATCTCGTCACTCGTTGTAATAGTAATAGACTTATCACCTTCAAGCTCAACTTCAGAATTGGAATCTTTTAGATCAAACCTTGTAGAAATATCTCTCTTCACCTGGTCAACAGCATTCAATAGTTCTTGTTTGTCAAATTCTGACACAACATCAAAACTGCAATCCTTTGCCATTTTCTTACCCTCCGTTTTTCTGCCTGTTTATTTCCCATGCTAACATAAGAATAAATATTTTTGAATACCCTACGGAGTTTTTGTTTTACGTTTGAATAGATTTTTAATCCAGTTTTGTTTAGCTTTGCCGGAAGATCCCTTGCCCTTGAACCACTTAAATAACTTTGATCCTCTGCCGCGCAGAGCACAGAATACCGTAACACCGCCCATTGTCATAAGTAATCTTTTAAAGAAACTTAAATCTTTTTGTTTGGGTTTTGCAAAAGATGAAAAAGTATCATGGCTCAGGCCGGCCGGCATTGTCACGCCGCCTAATAAATTTGTATTATGAAAAGGATTACCCAGCCCGTACATCATCCCCATAGGAGAAGTCTCCGGGCCGATTAAATCCCGATACATCAAAGGCTTTAAAAATTCATCATTACCGATGCTCATTTTACTTTACCATTTTAACCAACTTTAATTTTCCACCTAATAATATAAAGTTTCCGGCCGGATAATAATTGTCTGTAAATCATTAATTGTAAAGATTTCTTAATATTAAGCAAAAAAAATAGTAAAAATTTTTTAATTTATAAGTAAGGAAAAATTGAATAAAGAATGGGGAACAAATATTTTACGCGGATATGAAAAAGACTTATCAGGGTCGACCGACACTGATCAAAACTCCTTTCTTTTTAATTCCCTTAAAAAACTAATATAACCCGCTGATAAAAATCAGCGGGTTATTTAGTTAAGATTTATTGTTTAAATAAACTATTTAGCAGATTTTACAGCTTCGAACACTACATCAAAAGCTTCTTTATCGTTTACAGCAAGTTCAGCGAGCATCTTTCTGTTAACAATAATATTAGCTTTTTTACACGCGTTAACGAATTTTGAATAACTCATACCGCGTTCTCTGACAGCGGCATTGATTCTTACGATCCATAATCTGCGCATATTACGTTTTGTAGTACGTCTGTCTCTGTAAGCGTATTTTAACGCTTTCATAACAGCTATGTTAGCTACTTTGAATATTCTGCTTCTGGCGCCGATAAAGCCTTTTGCAAGTTTTAAGATTTTTTTATGTCTTTTGCGATTTACATTTCCGCGTTTAATTCTCATAATTCACTGCTCCTATCTTGAATACTTCTTGTATGGTAACTCTTTAGATACCAGTTTAATGTTAGTTTCAGATACATCAACCATCTTGAAAATTCTGCGTTTTCTTGATCCTGATTTGTGTTGGAGCAAGTGTCCGATACCTGCTTGTCTTTGCCGGATTTTTCCTGTTGCTGTTACTTTGTAACGTTTAGCAGCAGCTTTGTGTGTTTTTAATTTTGGCATTTTCTTCTCCTTTTAATAAGTTAAGTAGTGACAAAAAAGTTTCAGGCATACCAAAGCCGTAAAACTTTCGTATATGTATCTTATTACAGTAAAATTTCTTTTGCAAGTATTTATTTATTATTATTAAGCTGTTCACCAAGAAAATGTTAAGAAATATTAACAATATCACAAGGTGAAATCACTTGCTAACAAAGCATTTTAGAATTTAGTATATAAAAAGTAGATATTATATAGCACTTTTTTATACCGGGATGTTTTTATATATATAACAGAGCAATTATTAATAGCGAAAAGGAGTATATATGGCGAGAGTATTAATTTCAATGCCTGAAGAATTTTTGAACATGATTGACAACGTTGCAGAGGACGAAAATCGTTCAAGGAGTGAACTTATCAGAGAGGCATTAAGGACGTACATTTATAAGCAAAAAGTAAGACAGTCAACAACTGCCGCAAGAAATGCTGAATTGCTCGAAGAAATGCTTGAGTAAATATTCCTAAAAAAGCATTAAAACTTAAATTTGACGGGTTGAGAATGTTCACACAGCCCGTCAAATTTAAATTTTTCAAAGCATTAATTCATTTCTGCTCCCGGCTGATAATCGGTATATATAAATTTATCTTTCCCGTATAGAATATTTTTAAAACTTTCACTTCCGGTCTGTTTTTGGTAGGACGGACCGATTTTATTTTTATAAATCATAACATCATATACGTCCTGCCCGTATCTGTTTGGCCTTTTTATTCCGTTTACATCCATTACAATGGTGGCGCATAAATGTACGGGGGTACTACGAATTTGCTCATTTCCGTCTGCATCAAGAACAGGAGAACCATACTCATCTCTTACAACATAGCTTTCTAATGCATAACAGTTTTCATTGTGGCGTTGTTTTATATGCAGAATTGCTCCATTATTTAGTATTATTGTGGGAAACCCACTTTGCCATGCAGTAGTCGTCAGATTGTTCTCTGTATATTTGTTAGCATATTTTATGTCATAATAGTACTGTTTACAATATTGCTTAAAACGTGATTCACAAAGTTTTGCACCGTTAAAATATTTTATAAAATTTTGAGCAGTCTGCAAGTTTGTATTTGACGGATTGAATAAACCTGAATTATCACCCGGCAAGGCAAAATCGGATTGAGCCTTCACAGCCGCATTATTTATATCGGAATAAACTTTTCTTACCTGATTAGCGAGTTCTTTGTCCTGATATTTTTGAATAAGTGCCGGCAAAGTCATTGCAGCTACAACACCGATTATGCCGAGCGTGATTAAAACCTCAGCCAGGGTAAATGCAATCCTACGAGGCGAGAGGTAGAATGGCGAAAAAACTTTGGCTAAAGTAAACGCGGCATTGCGGGGAGCATAACCGCCTCTTACTTTACGCTTTAATTTGTCAGATAAAACTTTACTAATTGTTTGCTCTTTATTCACTTTTTCTTTTTTAGAGCAGGAAAAAAGAAAAA
>CALUYR010000161.1 GCA_944325045.1 Candidatus Gastranaerophilales bacterium | reverse complement strand
AGAGATTTGAATCTGCCGTTTTTCTTTAATGCTTCAATAACCGGATGGGTTTTCATAAATCTGATATTTCTTACCTTATCAACTAATACTGTATCTTCTAATGGAATAGTTCTGTCTGCAATATAAAGATGCTCTTGTAAATGGTTGCCAAGTATAAATATACCATTCATTTCTAGCTTGTTATATATTTTATCAAAAAGTTCCTGTATTATTTTTCGTTTATTTGTTTCCAGGTTAGGTCTGTCTCCATATTTAAATACCCCGCTTAAATTGTTATCTGTCAGCTGATAAATTGCATTTCTGAAAAATATGGCACCTGCTTTTTGATGATTATTAAATGCTTCTATATCTTTAATGTCTCCCTTAATAAAGCTAACATTTTCCTTACAAGATTCTCTGGGAATGAAATATCTTTGCGGATAAAGATCAATATTATCAAATCGTATTGTATAAATAGGATCAGAAAGATTGTTAATAGAAAATGAAGGTTTTGTTTCCAGGAAATTTTTATGAAAAATCCGACACAGGAACTGTTTCTCTTCTTCATTATTAAGATTTAATAAAAATCCGTCCTCTGCAAGAGGATGGATAGCATAAATACCTTTATGGGCAAAATCTATAGCTTTACTGCTTTTATCTATAGAATAAATGTTATATTTTGGGCGGTTGTTTAATAGTGTATTAATAGATAGGGCTTCTTCTCCGTTAGAACCCGCATACACTAAGATATTCGTTCCTTTCGGGAATTCTTTCTCTATAATCTTAACAGCCTTTTGCAAAACTTCTGAATCATGATAAAAATTTGTACTGATTGAATTTCTTGTATCATTATCAATCATATTATAACTTTTAAAATTTATGCTAGAATGTATAACTGAATTAATTTTCATATTTATAAGAAACACTCAACAAAAATATTTTTGCGTATAATCCTGTGAATAGAGTATTATAAATTCCGGCTAAAATTTCAAATGTCCTAGCCGAAAATAATCTATCTATCCGTACAAATCAAACTGGACAAAAAAGTACACTGACTGTTTTTCTCAAAGCGGACGAGAAAATATATCAAACCTACTGTAAATTCTCAATTAAAAAATAAAAAACGGAGAGGGTGGGATTCGAACCCACGGAAGGTGTTACCCTTCACAGACTTTCGAGATCCGCACCTTAAACCACTCGGACACCTCTCCGTAGTCTTTTCTTTATTCTATCACAAACATTTTATTCTTGCTGCTTTTATTCTCCTTTTGGCTTTAATTCTGTTTTTCGATCTTATCTGCATCGTAATCACACCCAGTACTTAATATATAATATTACTCATATATTAAAAGAGAACCGCTATATTACGGTTCTCTTTCGTTATTTCAACTCTTTCAGAATACTATTTCTTTGTTGTGTAATAATCTCTTACTACACCGTTATAAGCATCCTGATAAATTGCTTTAATATCTTCCATCAACGGATATGCAGGGTTGGCTCCTGTACATTGGTCATCAAATGCTAATTCAACCATTTCATCCAATTTTTCGTTAAATTCAGCTTCTGATACTCCAAATTCCTTGATAGAGAAAGGTAAGTTGATATTCTTCATCAAATCTTCAATTGCTTTAATAAACAATTCAACTTTTTCATCGTCGTTCTTGCCGCCTAAGCCAAGTTCATCTGCAATTTGCCCGTATTTTGCCTTAGCATTCGGGTATCTGTATTGAGGGAAGATTGCTTGTTTTTTAGGACAATCAACAGCGTTATATTTTATAACCTGTCTGAACAACAATGCGTTAGCAACACCGTGAGGAATATGGAACATTGCACCCAATTTGTGCGCCATTGAGTGGCACAAGCCTAAGAATGAGTTTGCAAAAGCCATACCGGCAATTGTTGCGGCATAATGCATTTTTTCTCTTGCAACCGGGTCGTTTGCTCCCTCGTTGTAGGATCTTTCCAAATATCTGAAGATTAACTTAGCTGCTTCTAATGCATTCGAATTTGTAAAGTTAGTTGCCATACAAGATACATAAGCTTCTGTTGAGTGAACTAATGCGTCAATACCTGATGCTGCTGTTAATCCTTTTGGCATACCGTCTACAAAGTTCGGGTCAATTATTGCCATATTCGGCGTTAATGCGTAATCTGCTATCGCATATTTTACCTGGGTTTCATCGTCTGTAATGATCGCAAACGGTGTAACTTCAGAACCGGTTCCGGAAGTTGTAGGAATTGCAACCATTGTTGCTTTTTTACCAAGTTCTGGAATTCGGCATATTCTCTTTCTGATGTCCAGGAATCTCATTGCAATATCTTCAAACACTGTATCTGGTTGTTCATATAGTAACCACATAATTTTAGCCGCATCCATAGGTGAACCGCCGCCTAATGAAATAATTACATCAGGTTCATAAGGTCTTATAATTTCCATTGCCTGGTTGATTGTTGACAATGTAGGATCCGGTTTTACATCAAAGAATATTTGGTGATCAATTCCTACTTCATCCAATACATTAACAATACTGTCTACAGCACCGGAGTTGAATAAGAATCTGTCGGTTACAATAAATGCACGTTTTTTACCTTCAAGTTCACGAAGCGCTAAATCAACAGCACCTCTCTTGAAGTAAACTTTAGGCGGAACCTTAAACCAGAGCATATTTTCTCTCCTTTCTGCAACTGTTTTGTAGTTTAATAAATTTTCAACACCGATGTTACCTGATACGGCGTTTTTACCCCAAGAACCGCAGCCAAGCGAGAGGGACGGCTCAAGTTTGAAGTTATACAAATCACCAATACCGCCTTGAGCAGATGGAGAGTTAATTAGTACTCTGCAAGTAGGCATTTTTTCTGCATATCTGTCAATTCTGTCCTGATGACGTGCATCTGTATAAAGATCCGCTGTGTGGCCGGCTCCGCCTTTTGATATCAATTCATAAGCCATTTCCGCAGCTTCTTCAAAATCTTTTGCTCTATACATTGTCAATACCGGTGATAATTTTTCTCTGGAGAACGGATCTTCCCAGTCTACTTCCGGTCTTTCGGCAAGAAGAACTTTAGCTGTTTGCGGAACTTCAAAACCTGCTAATTCAGCAATTCTATGAGCAGTTTGACCTACAATATCAGGGTGTGCTGTTCCACGTTTCGGATCAATGAACGGAAGATCGATCATTTTCTTTTCATCTGAAGGGCTTAATAAATATGCACCTCTATAGATAAATTCTTTTTTAACTTCTTCATAAACTTTATCAACAACAACTACAGATTGTTCTGATGCACAAATCATGCCGTTATCGAAAGTTTTTGACATAATGATTGAAGAAACAGCCATTTTAATATCAGCAGTTTCATCAATAACAGCAGCGGCATTACCAGGGCCTACACCTAATGCAGGGTTACCAGAAGAATATGCTGCTTTAACCATTCCCGGGCCGCCGGTTGCCAAGATACAAGCTATAGAAGGGTGTTTCATCAATTGGCTTGACAATTCAATTGATGGTACATCAATCCAGCCGATAATATCTTCAGGGGCACCAGCTTTAACTGCAGCTTCAAGAACTATTCTTGCTGCTTCTATTGTACATTTTGTGGCTCTTGGGTGTGGTGAAAATATTATAGCGTTTCTTGTTTTTAATGCTATTAATGATTTAAATATTGCAGTTGAAGTCGGGTTTGTTGTTGGAACTATACCTGCAAGAACTCCGAGAGGTTCTGCAACTATTTTTATACCGTTAGCTTTGTCTTCTTTAATTATACCGCAAGTTTTTGCGTTTTTGTGTTTGTTGTAAATGTATTCGGAAGCAAAGTGGTTTTTAATAATTTTATCTTCCAATACACCCATACCTGTTTCTTCAACAGCCATTCTTGCAAGCGGAATACGAGCTTTGTCAGCCGCTGTAGCTGCTGCTTTGAAAATAGCATCTACTTGTTCCTGGGTAAATGTTGCAAAAATTTTCTGAGCTTTTTTAACTCTTTCAATTAACAATTCCAATTGTTCGGCAGTTTCAACTGTAGAAGTGGTGTTAAGCACTTTTTCCAATTTTCCTACTTTCTTTTTGCTTTTTGTTGTCATAAGTTTCTCCTTTTATAACTTACAAATTGTATAAAGTTGTTTTACAATTCTTATTCGTGATTTATTTCACAATTACATTTTAGAACAAAGACGTAAAAAAAGCAAGTGTATTTTTTACAATCTTTATAGAATTTTAATATGTTTTTATTTTCGTATATTCTCCTTTTAATTTTTTCTTTGAGCGAATTAAGAATTTGCTCTCAGACAAGTATCAATAAATATATCTATATCGCCATCCATAACAGCATCCACATTACCGACTTCACAGTTAGTGCGGTGATCTTTAACCATTTTATACGGATGAAAAACATAAGAGCGGATTTGTGAGCCAAAATTTATATCAGCATTTTCGCCTTTAATATCAGCGAGTTTTTTTTCGTGCTCGGCTTGTCGTATAGCAAGAAGTTTAGAGGCAAGCATCAGCATTGCGGTGTGTTTATTTTGTAATTGAGTTCTGTGAATCTGACATTTTACGACAATACCGGTGGGTTTGTGCAAGATTCTGACAGCGGTTTCAACTTTATTAACTTTTTGTCCGCCGGCGCCTCCT
>CALUYR010000160.1 GCA_944325045.1 Candidatus Gastranaerophilales bacterium | reverse complement strand
ATTTCATCATCACGGCCGATTACAGGGTCAAGTTTGCTTTCTGCGGCGATCTTTGTAAGATCTGTGGTATATTTTGTTAATGCAGATGCTGTATCACTGTTAGAACTCTCTTTGTGTTTGCTGCCGGAAGCAGGTACTTTATTCCGTTCAGAGGCGTTATTATCAATTTTTTCGCCGGTCTCATTGTTATTTTTATTGCGGATAACCGGCTTTCCGTCAATTATGTCCACGTGCTGAATATTTCCGACTTCGTCCGCCATTTTCTGATATAGTTCGGAAAGAGTTATGCTGTATTGGCGGAAAACTTTTCGCATCGTTTCGTTCCCGGACTTGAAAAGTGCCATAAGAACATATTCTATGCCAACGATATCATCGTCATAAGCAAGTCCTTCTTTTTCCGCATCTTCAAGGATTTTGATTGATTTTGAGGAAAGCGGTACATCCATAAATTTTGCATGCATTCCCGGCAGCCGCGGAATACTCTCATTGAAATCCCTGATAAGCCGAGGGTTATCAAGCCCGATTTTCTGAAGCAAAAGTTTCGGCAGATCGTTCTCATCCATAAACAAAGCAAGCATTATATGTTCCGGCTCAACCGCCTTATAATCTCTTGCGTATGCAATTGTCTTAGCTGAGTGTATAATATATTGTAAATGTTCCGTAAGCTGCATTGTTCTCCTCTGTGTATTTTTAATTTAAAACTGTATACTTTATATAATACCTTATTTAGAATTTTTATTAACCTTTGTAAATTTTTTTAATATAAATAACAAAATTTATTTATGAGTGGTTATTATCTTTTTAAGAGGTTAATATGAAAGTTAGTTTTACAGGTTTAAAAAATGCCGCCACTATATGTATCAGAAATCCGTTATACCCCCGGCGTTCTATGTACACACTGTCTGCTGAGATGACTAATGATGCGGATGGAAATGATTTATCTAAATATAATGATCTGCTGTTGAAAAATCCAGAGTATGATATTTCGAATAAAGTAAATAAAAATTTCGTGAACTTTGCTTTTGTTGCTGATGATATAGAACATGTCGGGATTGATAACAGTGCAATATATTTAAATGGTAATCTTATTCCTGTGAACGATACTAATCTTGGAATTTTTACTTTTTTGGCAAGTATGTCAAGAAAGCTTGCCGGTAAAAATGTGAAAAATTTTACCCTCGATCGTAATTACTTCTTAAGTGATACTTTCGATAATGTAGTTATACCGGGGCACAATCTTGCAGAAATGCTCGGAGAAGATTATTCAAAAGTCGTAAATTATATGATTTCCCCTCTTGAGGTCAAAAATAATTCCAATATAATGAATAACAATCTTCAAAAAATTATGGTAGACTATTTTGCCTAAAAAAATTTAAAAAGATATAAAAATCTCCTCTATATAGAGGAGTATTTTTTTTTCGTTATGGTTTAAATTTAAATTGTAATTATTTTTTGCACATTCAATCAAAACTGTAGTTAAAATTCTCTATAAGGCATGCCTTATAAACAGAATATTACAAAATATTAACTAAAGTTTAAGAAATATTAAAATCCTTAAAAGCATGTGTTCATCATGGTTTTGGGGGCAGAAGCACGGGGAGAATAAGTGTAAAAAATAAAATAGTTGTCCATATCATGCAGATGGGATAAAATTAATATATGCTCCAAACCGGAGCAATTTCTTGTAAAGGTAAGATTATTTATGCAGTACAAAGTTCAGGAAAATCTTAAGAAAATACAAGAAGAAATTGTACCTTTTAAACCAAATATTGTAGCAGTTACAAAATATTTTGACGAGGATGCTATAGTTTCAGCTTATGAAGCGGGGATTAGAGATTTTGGAGAATCAAGAGTTATTGAAGCTTGTGAGAAAATTCAGAAACTGCCTGATTATGTACGAAATAATTCAAAGTTTCACTTCATAGGCCATCTCCAAACAAATAAGGCCAAAAAAGCTGTTGAAATGTTTGACCTGATCCAGTCAGTCGATTCAGTGAAACTCGCAGTAAAAATATCAGCTCACGCAGCTGAGCTAAACAAAGTTCAAAATATTCTATTGCAGCTAAATAACGCTTGCGAAGTTCAAAAGTCCGGTTTCTCAAAAGAAGAATTAATTTCGGATTTTAAAGAAATTAGAAATTTGCCTAACCTTAAAATCTGCGGACTTATGAATATAGCTCCTTTGGGTGCGGGTGATGAGGTTCTGCATAACCTTTTCAGAGATGTCGCAGATACACGGAAAAAATTAGAGAATATCTACCGCTGTGAGCTAAAGGAGTTATCAATGGGGATGAGTCAGGATTATAAGACCGCAGCGCAAGAAGGTGCAACAATGCTGAGAATAGGGCGAAAACTGTTCAGTTAGTAAAAGTTTAAAGAGAAAGTAGTAAGTATAATATTAAAAAATAAAGGACGGAGGAAAAAAGGTGGCAGTAGTTACAGATAAAATTAAATCAGTAGTAGATTTCTTTGTAAAAGGGTTCGAACCTAAAGAAACTATTTTTGATGAAATGGGTGAAGAAATCATTGATGATGAATATGAAGTAGATGATAATTTGGCGCTTGATCCAGCATATTCATACCAGCCAAGACAGGAAAAAACAAATGAATTAAAAGTAGTTAACCATCCTAATTACCGCGGTTATGAAGTTATGGTTATGGAACCGCGTTCATTCGATGATGCTGCACAGATTGTTCAACACCTCAAAGACAGAAAAACTATTGTTCTTAACCTCCATTTGTTAGATAAAGAACAATCTCAAAGAACTATTGATTTTGTATGCGGCGCGGCTCATGCGCTTAACGGCAAACCTCAAAAAGTAGGCGACCTGGTATTTGTTTTCACTCCGAGCAATGTTACTTTATCTGTTGATATGAACCAGGCTCAGACAAAGTTTAGCGATTCTTTATGGAGAGCTCCTCTTCAATAAAGAGTCGCTTGGGATAAGAAGAAAGAGGATAGTTTAATTTAAAATACAGCCGCAATCTTATTTGAGAGCGGCTTTTTTTTATTGATTGTTTAATTCCCGTTGTCGTGATATATTGTATTCGTTATGAAATTAAAAAAAGTTGCTGTTGTTTATAATCAACAAATATCTCATTCAATCGAAATCAAAAATAAGTTAAAATCTTTGCTGGATAAATATAAAATTATTTCGGATGTTTTCGATATAGACAGCCTCCAATGCGGTTACGACTTTGTGTTTGTAATCGGCGGAGACGGAACGATTTTGAAAACATCAAGATATTATGCAAAATATTCGATCCCTATTTTTGGTGTAAATTTAGGCCGGTTAGGTTTTTTGTCACAGTCATCTGCCGATAATATAGAATTTGCGCTAAAGAAAATTCTCTCAGGCGAGTACAAAACAGAAGACCGTATAATGCTCCAGTATGAGGGGATTACAGCGTTAAATGATTTTGTAATAAAAGGATCATTTACCGGCAGAACCTCAAAGTTTTCATTAAAGATAAATAATAAAAAAGTATGTGATTATCTTGCTGACGGTATTATAATTTCAACCCCGACCGGCTCAACTGCATACGGCTTATCCGCAGGCGGACCGGTAATTGTGCCGTCGCTTGATGCATTTGTAATCGTTCCGATCTGCCCGCATACTTTGACTGCAAGGCCTCTTGTGGTTCCGGACAGTGAACTGATTACAATATGTACCGGAAAATCAAAGGATAAATACTTCCTTTCGGCCGACGGCCAGGAGTTTTCCGAGTTCCATTCGGAAATTAATATCCATAAATCCCAATATACCGTAAAACTAGCCCTCCTTGACGGTACGGAATTCTATTCTGTCCTGCGCGATAAGCTCCATTGGGGAACCTCTCCGGCTAATATTTAAGTATTATATTAATTTTTGTTCATAATTCAAAGAAATTTATTGTACTTTTTTTTTCTTTAAAATAGTATGTTATTATATTATTGATGAAACCTAATGATAAAATTGGGTGTGCGTTATAAAGAAATTCAAGTAATATTAATATAAGAGGTAAAAATAGTGGAAAATTTCGTATCAGATATCTTTGCGAAAAAAGATGAAACTCAGGCTAATCCGGCACCCGGACAAGGGCCGAGAAGTTCAGTTAACCCTACAAACATAAAAGTAGTAGGTGTTGGCGGAGGCGGAGGTAATGCCGTAAACCGAATGATTAAATCAGGCCTTTCAGGTGTTGAATTTTGGCTTATGAATACAGACTTGCAGGTTTTGGAATACGGCCAGACTAAAAATAAAATTCAGTTGGGCATAAAATCTACAGAAGGTCTTGGCGCAGGCGGAGATCCTTCAGTCGGAGAAAAAGCCGCTGAAGAAGCCCAGCAGGAAATTACAGAAGCATTAGATGGCGCTGATATGGTATTTATCACTGCAGGTATGGGCGGCGGAACCGGTACCGGTGCTGCTCCGATTGTTGCTAAGATTGCTAAAGAATTAGGAATTTTGACAATTGCAGTTGTTACAAAACCTTTCTCTTGGGAAGGTCGTAAAAGACAAAACCAGGCTAACCAAGGTTTGGAAAAATTAAGAGAATCTGTTGACGCGGTTATTGTTGTTCCTAACGATAAATTATTGCAGGTTGTTGACAGACAGGTTTCTTTAACTGAATCTTTCTTAATTGTTGATGAAGTTCTGTTAAGAGGTGTTCAGGGTATTTCCGATATCATTACAGTTCCCGGTTTGATTAACGTTGACTTTGCTG
>CALUYR010000159.1 GCA_944325045.1 Candidatus Gastranaerophilales bacterium | reverse complement strand
CCTGTTAAAATTTCCCACTATATATTATAATACATTGAGACAAAAAAAATTGCCAATATGTTAAAAAAAAGATACTTTTATGTTAAGATATATATATGAAAAGTGGTTTTACAGCGATAATCGGACGCCCCAATGTGGGTAAATCAACACTGCTCAACTGTATATTAGGGCAGAAAATAGTTATTACAACGGACAAAGCACAGACTACCAGAAAAAGAATTAAGGGAATTTACACAACAGACAAAGGGCAAATTGTTTTTGTAGACACGCCCGGAGTACATAAGCCTCTTAACAAACTCGGAGAGTTTTTACTTGATGAAGCTAAAATTGCGGTTCCTGATGCTGATGTTATTTTATTTCTCGTTGACGGCTCTGAACCTGCCGGCAAAGGCGACAAATGGATTGCGCAGCACATTCTGCAGACACAAACTCCGGTTATCATTGTTATGAATAAAGTTGACAAAATTAAAAAACAAGAAAAAATTGAGCAAAATCTTTTAAGTTACAAAACATTATTTGAAAAAAATTATCCGGTTGTGAGAATCTCCGCAAAAACCGGTCGGAATATTGATACACTTATTAAAAATATATATAAAACTCTCCCGCAAGGTGATCTTCTCTACCCTGAAGAAGTCGTTACAGAAGAAACTATGAGAGATGTTTCCGAAGAAATTATCAGAGAAAAAATCCTTCTAAATACCGCGGACGAAATCCCGCACTCTGTTGCGGTTAAGGTTGAAAACTACTTTGAGCAGGAGGACATTGATAAAATATATGCTACAATTTTCTGTGAGCAAAAAAGCCAAAAAGGTATCCTAATCGGGAAAGGCGGCTCGCTCCTCAAAAAAATCGGAACTGAAGCAAGAATTGAGCTGGAAAAAATTGTTGAAAAAAAAGTTTTTTTATCGCTTGAAGTAAAAGTTGAAAAGGATTGGCGCAAAAAACAAAATGCTCTTAACAATTTCGGATACAGAAACGAGCAAAACTAATAAAAGCCGTCTCTTAAATATTTTTCCGCATAGAAATAAAATCTGCTAAACATTACTTATTTACAGATTATATCAAATATTCGCAAACAAAAAACGCCGCATTCCTTTTATACGAAAATGTATGCTGCTCTACAGCACCAAAACTATTTTGCGAACTTTACTTTATTAAGGCCTGAACTTCTTTAAAATGAGGATGTTTTGCAGATCTCAGCCATTCAAACAAAATTATTTCAACACATGAAATCTTTGCCCCGTTATCTTGCATAGCCTCAATTCCCTGCTTAAATTCATACTTATTACGGCTTGCGCACGCATCTTTTGCAACAACAACATCAAAACCGGCCTCAATAAGTTCTGCCGCGGTCTGGTGAACACATATATGTGTTTCTATGCCGCAAATTATTATCTGCTTTTTACCGTAAGATTTAAGTTTCTCTAAAAAACCATCCTCCAGCAAAAGCGAAAATGATGTCTTTTCTATAACGTCAGTCCCTGCCGGAAATTTTCCGGAAATAACCGGAATTGTTCGGCCTAAACCATTAGGATATTGTTCGCTCGCCAAAACCGGAATCCCTAAAATTCTTGCAGCGTCTACAAGCTTCCCAACCCGTGAAATTATTACGTTCTTGTCAAGAGAGGCTACCAGTCTTTCCTGAATATCTATTACCAAAAGTAAACTATCTTTCTCATCCAAAAGCTTCATGAATTTCTCCTTTAACTACCGGTGTATACGCTTATAAATTCCCTGATAAATTCCTCTACAAGTTCTGAAATCTTCTGAGAGGTTACAACATTTAAAGGCAGAGAAATCTCTCGGTTTTCCGGTGTATCTAAGCCTAAGTGCACAATATAAACAATTACCTTGGAAAAACCCGGAGAAACAATTGTCAGTCTGCTTTCATGTTTCCCGTTAATCAGTCTGAAAATGCTCTGCTGCTCATCTGTAAACTGCTCAATCCGCGTTCCCGGAAGTTTCTCCTCATAGCTTTTCTGCAATCTGTAAAACACCGGAGCAATTACTTTTTCTAGTTTTTGATCAAATGCTTTTTTAAAAAATTTATAATTCTTTTCGCTCTTATCAGGAACCGACAGCCAATCGTCGCTTTCTATATCATCGCCGGAATAAATACTGTACTCGCGGTTGGTAAGCAGGGCATTATTAAGCGAACAAACAGCTTTTTTGTCTATATCTGAAAATTTCCGGCTGTCAACCATGGCAATCCCAGCCTTAATACTGCAAGAAAGATTTTTCTTTATCTTATTCAAAACATTTATTGCCCCGTCAACACCAGTCTTTAACAGCAATCCGTATCTGAATGAAGATATCTTTGCGGCTATATCGTCAATCCTTATTGATTTTTCAACAGCCAAAGTCATTCTCTCGTCCGTAAAAGTCTTTTTCCCTTCTTCGTCAGGCGTTATGATCATGTAACTCCCGTTGTTATAATTCCCGCTGATTAACTCCATCTCAAAAATCTCTCCGGCAAATTTAGAACTGTAAAAACCGTTCTTCGGATCAATTATTCCGTAACTTATCAGATAATTCTTCAAATCATTAATTTTATTGATTAAACCGGATTTCTTGATGCAATTAATCGTCCGCACAGCCAGCTCCGAAAAATCCGCCTCGGCTGAAATATAATCATCAATCCCTTCATCATAAGCTTCTAATACAAAATCTCTGTCGTACTTGTTTACGTATAGAATTATATTCGAAAAATCAAAAATCTTTTTCGATCTTATATATTTTATTAAATTAATTGTACTCTTCTTATTTACATTTTCATGAATAATAACCGTTTCCGGTCTTATATCGTACAAAACGTCACGGGAATTTTCATAGTTAACCGCAAGAATCCTGTCTGTTTCTCTAAGCAAAACCAAATTTTCCTGCAATTTTTTTTTAATATCTGAGCTATCGGTTACTAATATAACAGTATTCATAATCCCTACACTTGTAAATGTTTTTTAATACACAAGAAGCTGCCGCCTGCCCCGAAAAGAATTCCCATAGCAAACATAGTCAGCGCAACAATCGTCTGGGCATAAAGAGGCGTAGGTACCATGAAAAACTGGTGCATGTGCATAAGCCCGTTTTCCACAAAATGCAAGGGTATAAACGCCAAAACAGATCCAGTAAATCCGTAAAATGCCCCCTGCATTATAAACGGAAATCTTATATACCAGTTGCTGACGCCCATAAGCCTCATTATTTCAATTTCATCTTTCCTTGACTGTATTACAAGCTGAATGGTGTTATTGATTATTGTAATAGTAAGCATACCCAAAATGATTACTACCAAAACGGTTATTGTATTTACTACATGATTGAGCATTTGAATCTTCTTTGCAAGCTGCTGGGCATAGCTCATGTCCTCAACCGATTTTAGCTGCTTTAGATTATTAAATACCGAATCAATATTTTCAGGCTTGTCAACTTTGACATGAAGTGTATCAGGAAGCGGGTTAGATATATCAGGAAGCTTCATCTCCCGTTTCAAATCCGCCCAGGATTCTGATTTCGGTATAATTTTAACACTTTCAACATGCTTAAATTCACTGACTCTTGTTTTTACCATATTCGGATCAGCATCCGCCTTCAGATAAACGGAAATCTCCAAAACATTACCCAATTCATGGGCAAAAGATGAAATTGTCATGGCTGATCTGAAGCACGCGCCGAATATAGTTAAAATTGCGGCCATGGTAGTAATGATAACCAGGTTAACAATTCCGGTGCGTTTTATATCATTAAACGTTTCCATTGATAACCTGTATAATATCCTTAACTCGCACAGCCAGTCTTTAGGAATGTGTTTTTTTACTTCTTTTTTAATTTTTGATTTTTGTTTATTCATAAGTACCTGCTTGTATATCCCTTACAATTTCACCCTTATCGAGAGTAATAACTCTTTTTCTGAAATAATCAACCATTGCGTTATCGTGTGTAGAAACAATAACAGTAATCCCGCGCTGGTTAATCTGATCCAAAATCTGCATAATTTCCAATGAATTTTTAGGATCCAAATTTCCTGTAGGCTCGTCTGCGATCAGCAAAGGCGGCCCGTTAACAATAGCCCTTGCAATCCCGACCCTCTGCTGTTCTCCACCTGATAACTCTGCCGGAGTAGCATGAATTTTATGTTCAAGGCCGACGATCTTCAGTGCACCGGTAACCCTTGCATGAATCTCTCTTGAACTTATGCCGAGTGTTCTGATTACATACGCAACGTTATCATATACGCTCATATTCTGCAAAAGCTTATAATCCTGGAACACAATCCCCATACATCTTCTAAGACTCGGAACCTTATCATTGGACAAATTAGCAATATTAATTCCACCGATAGTAACTGTCCCGCTTGTTGGGCATTCTTCGTGGTAAAGAAGCTTCATTAATGTCGACTTACCGGCACCGGAAGCGCCTACTACAAAGACAAATTCTCCTGATAATATATCAAGATTAACATTTTTTAGAGCATAATTTCCATTTTTATATTTCTTGGTAACACATCTGAATTGAATCATATATTTCCCTTTTATAATTATTTTACTAAACGATATCTGTCAATTTGTTTTTTGATATTTTTAGCAAGTTTTTGAGCGCTTAATCCGTAATAATCAAGGAGTTCATCCCATTTCCCGCTTTGACCGAACGTATCGTTAACCCCGAATCTTATAACCGGCATCGGGTAGTAATATGAAAGCAATTCACACACTGCACTTCCCAACCCGCCTATTATA
>CALUYR010000158.1 GCA_944325045.1 Candidatus Gastranaerophilales bacterium | reverse complement strand
CAGGCCAGCGCCATTGCAATAATCGCACGCTGCTTCATTCCGCCGGAAAATTCATGCGGGTAAGCCTTTAATCTCTCCTCCGCACAAGGAATTCGGACTTCTTCAAAGGCTTCCACTGCTCTTTCATAAGCGCTCTTTCCGCTTAAACCCTGATGAATTTTTATGACCTCAATAAGCTGGTCGCCGACTGTAAACAACGGATTTAAAGAAGTCATCGGATCCTGCGGAATAAGTGCTATTCGTCTGCCGCGTATGTGTTGAAGTTCCTGTTCAGTCAACCCGATAATGTTTCTGTTGTCAAAATTTATTACTCCTGAACTTATGCGTGCTCTTTTGGGCAGCAATTGTAAAATACTCATTGCACTAATAGTTTTACCGCAGCCGGATTCGCCAACCAGCGCAAGCATTTTCCCGCATTCGATTGAAAAGCTTACATCATATAAGGCTTGGTGATATCCATCGTCACACTCAAAACCTAAATTTAAATTTTCAACCTCTAAAACTTTCATAAAAAAATTATACTACACTTATAAAATATTAAAATAAGCAACGTGGGGGGATTACAACAGATTAAGAATCAAAAGAGTTTTAGGGTTTTATAATATTACAAAATGTAACAATTTGTATTAAAAAAACGGGCGTAATTAAAGAAAATCGGTAATTATACCGACAAAAGAGATGAGAATAAGTAACGAAATTGAAAGGAAAAGGCTATGGGATTGGCCGCGTCACAAGCGAGATTATTATCAATTACTTCCCGTATGGCAGACAACGAATTACGGTCGCAGTTGATTAATAATGCAAAAATGAGACTTACCACTGAAAGTTCAAGCGTCAGTGATGAGTACATTGCGGCTTTGAACAAAACCCAGCTTATGTTTACAAACTATGATACCCAGGGAAATGAACAGTATCAGGATTTAACTTTTAATGCCTTAACTGCTTACAGTTCTTATAATAACCAGTACGGTATTGTTAATAATGCCGGACAGATTTTGGTGTCAAAAACAGATGCGGAAAATTTCGAAAGCTCTAACAATATTGACGAATTTCTTTCTAAATACGGTCTGACACAAAGCACAACATATTTTGAAGAGAACAAAAATGACATAATCGGGTACTATGACGATTACGGTGTATGGCAGGAAACCGGAGTCACAATGGAAGAAATGCAGGCCATTTATGAAGGATATATAGATGCAAACGGAGTTGATCACTACGGTTACGAAGGATCTTTAAATTCTATCGAATATGGTGATTATCAAAAATTACTCGACAACTATAATTCTAGCAAAGATCTTTATGAATCTGAAGTTGAAAAACAGATGAAAGCATTTATCGGCGGTGAAACAGTAATTAACGGAACCAGTCTTACAGTTGGCGGTCACGACTTTGAATATTATTTAAACAAAGTTTCGGCGCTTGATGCTTCTACTGTTACCGAAGGAGAAATGCAGTCTTACGTAGGTATAATGAAAGATTTTATAAATAAACTTGGCTTGGAAGTCAACGGTAATGTCATTGAAAATGCAACAAATTCTATGATGTTAAACGGAACAAGAAGCCAAACATTTATAGATTCTCTGAATGAAAACCTGAGCATTGCAGCAAGTGGTGTAGGAAGTAATGTTACAACTTACACATATCTTCCGTCACCAGTTGTCGGCAAAGTTGCGATAGATGCTAACGGAAATAAAACATATATAACTTCCGGGGGCACAAAATGGCTCGGTTCTGACGGAAATCCAGATAATGATATAAGTATTGAAGGCTATGGAACCGGAGACGTATTAAATTACGATCCGGGATTAACCGACCAGAAAAAGGTTGTTGTTATTGATATTAATGAAGATTATACATACGAAGATCTTTACTACTATAAGACCGACCAGGAAAATTATGCCGGCGACGGAAACGGTTTTACTGTAACGAATGAAGACGGCACAGTTACTTACTATAATTATACTACTTATGAGGATTACACAGGAGATAAAAATGATCTCCAGCAGTACATTATTGACGGCTACGACGGGATGTTAACCCAGGAAAACTTCACACTTACCACTGAAGAGGTTCTCGCAGCTTTACAATATATGTACAGCTACTTTAGCGAAAACATATTAGCAAACTTAAATGAAGATCCGTTTAAGACTGACGACCAAGTTGTTATTGCCGCAAGAGAAGAGTATGAAGAAGCTGCATTAGCGCTTGCCCAATATATATATGGTAAAGAAAAAGGTACAGAAATTGCTACAGATCCTGAATTTCTTCAGACATACATTGACTATCTGGGTGATCCGTCATGGGTTTTATCAACTAACAGCGAGGAAGAGGACGTTGATAAAGACGGAAACCCTGACATAATTGATAAAAGCCATTATAATCCTTGGGCAGATACCCCTATTACAACAACGCCGGGAACTAATATAAATATTGGTGGCAATAACTATTTAGCAGGTTATCAGGTTGTTAAAGATGCATTCTTAATTGAATGTATGCTTGAACGTTACGGAGATCCTAACTATACATGGATCGACGGGGCGGATTCCGGCGAAAACGCGGAAGCTAAAGCTCAATGGTATACTAATTTATACGAAAGAATGAAGCTTGGGTATAAAGAATTATCGGACAGTCTTTGCAGCAGTCAAGAATGGATCCAGTTTGCTTTCGAAAGCGGACTTGTGCACATGGAACAAGTTAACAAGTCCCAGGAATGGGTTTCTACAATGTACACAAATTGCAGTGATATTTCTGAAAGTACTGTTGATGTTGACGTGACACTTGCTGAAGCAAAATATAACAGAGAAATGAATAAAATTCAGGCTAAAGATAAACAGTATGATCTTGAATTAAAAAATATTGATACTGAACACAATGCTCTGCAAACAGAATATGAATCAATAAAATCAGTTATTGACAAAAATATTGAACGAAATTACAAGATGTTCTCCGCATAATAATTTCCTTTATTATAAAATAAAAGCAGACTTAAATACTTGTACTTGAGTCTGCTTTTATCATTTATATATTACAAGGAATCGTCTTTACACAAAAATTTATCTTGAACAGATAACTCTTGCAGCATGAACGCCTGAAGCGGAAGCCTGGATTAAGCCTCTTGTAACACCCGCGCCATCACCGATTGCAAATAGATTTTTAACTCCTTCTGTTTCGAGTTCATCTGTCAGCTTAACTCTTGCAGAATAGAACTTAACTTCAATACCATAAAGCAGAGTATAGCGCGATGCAGTACCGGGAGCGATCTTATCAAGGGCATAAAGCATCTCTATAATACTGGTCATTTGCCTGTAAGGAATTACCAAACTTAAATCCCCCGGAGTTGCGCAAGTGAGCGTAGGAGTAAGTATACTTGCCTTAATTCTCTCTGGAGTTGAGCGTCTGCCGTCCAGTAAATCTCCAAAACGCTGAACTAATATTCCGCCGGCAAGCATATTCGCCAAACTTGCTATATGTTGACCGTACTGAATTGGTTCTTTAAACGGTTCTGTAAATTTTTCACTTACAAGAAGCGCAAAATTTGTGTTATTTGTTGTTTTTTCTGCATAGCTGTGACCGTTTACCGTTGATATTCCGTTATAATTTTCCTGAACAACCTCACCGTTCGGGTTCATGCAGAAAGTTCTGACTTCATCTCCGAATGTTGGAGAGTGATAAATAAGCTTTGACTCATACAGTTTTGAAGTTAAAGGTTCAAAAACCGGCGCCGGAAGCTCAACTCGAACGCCAACATCTACTGCATTATTAACCATTCCGATTTTATTTTTGCTAAATTCTTTAGTCAACCAGTCAGCACCTTCACGTCCCGGCGCAATTATCGTATATTCTGCACGGATTGTGTCGCCGTTATCAAGAACAAGTCCTTTTACCTGTTCACATTCAACAATCAAACTCTGAGCCGATACGTCATTGAGAATTGTAATCCTTTCATCAAGGTAGTCCTGCATACTTTTTAACACATCAAGACTTCTCTCTGTTCCCAAATGACGAACCGGGGAATGTACCAGTTTGAGTTCTGCCAACGAAGCCTGTCGTTCTAATTCGCGGAATGTTTTCATATCCGTGCCGAAAACTTCTTCTGTAGCGCCGAATTTTAAATACAAGTCATCGGAATATTTAATTAACTCTTCAACTTTTTCTCTGGACATATAATCAACCATGTGCCCCCCGACATCCGGGGTCAGGGTTAATTTCCCGTCAGAAAAAGCTCCGGCGCCGCCCCAGCCGCATAGCAAACCGCATTTTTTGCAAGTAGGACACTTTGCATAACCTTCTCGCAAAAGACATTTCCGTTTTTCAATCCGCTCGCCTTTTTCGATTAAAACAATTTTCCAATCAGGTTTCAGTTTTGTAATTTCCAGTGCCGCAAAAATTCCGGCCGGGCCTGCTCCAACTATTGCTACATTGTACATTTTATTTTAATTCCTCATAATTTTTGCCAACCAGAAAAATATAACTTAAACACATTCAAAAAAAAAGTATTTATGAAGAATTTGTTAAATATATTCACTCAAGCACAACAGAACGAGCAGTACTTTTATACTGAAACTTTTAAAATCTACAGCTCAAGCCGAGGTTTTCTGCCGCATGACTTATCTTCATCGCAAAAACCGAGACGCTCGCATTTAGGAACAAGATAAGGCTTAAGCCACGGTTCTTCTTCAATTAAGGCCATACACATTTCATTAACAAGCGATTTGATCTCATACTGGGCACGATTACACAACC
>CALUYR010000157.1 GCA_944325045.1 Candidatus Gastranaerophilales bacterium | reverse complement strand
GGGTGGTTGTCTAAGCTATTATGTCATCCTGAATTTATTTCAGGATCTAGCCCGCGAAAGATTATACCGTCGCCAGAAAACATAAACAATATACCCTCTGCGTCCCGGACATCGCAGCGTCATGTAAGAGGTGGCTGTGCCACCCGCAAGGTTGCGTTTACCTTGGCAGAAGTTTTAATCACTCTCGGCATAATTGGTGTGGTTGCGGCGATGACTTTGCCAACGTTAATAAATAATTATCAGGCAAAAGAAACTGTTACACGCTTAAAAAAGGTTTATAGTATAGTTAATCAGGCCTATTTGCAAGCTCAAAATGACCTTGGTACTATTGATAACTGGGGACTTTCAAATTCTGAACAAGAAGTGGATCCGGACACAGGAGAAATTGTGTTTGGCGACAACGTGTCTCTTATGGCTGCATTATTTTGGTCAAAAATGACGCCATATATGAAAACATTAAAAGTTTGCAATAATATTAAGGATAGCCGTTGTTTTCGCTATGCATCTTCATCCCTAGGTGCTTCTACAAAAAACCGTAAATATACACCTTCTGTAATCTTAAATGATGGAACAAGTTTGGGCGGTGCGTGGATTGGTAATGAAAATTGCGGAGAAAAAGCAGAATGTGCAGACTTTCCAGTTGACATTAACGGTGCAAACCAACCGAATGTTATTGGCCGAGATATATTTTATTTTAGAGTATATAAACATAAGATCGTCCCTATCGGCATACCAGGTGATATATCCCGCTCATTTGAGTCTTATTGCTTACGTAATACTGCAAAAGAGTATAACGGTTATGGCTGCACTGGCTGGGTAATTTATAACGAAAATATGGACTACTTAAAATGTGACGGTTTGAGCTGGAACGGCAAGCATAAATGTAAGTAATTTGTGTAAATAAGAATATGGACTGCAGCTTTAAAACCTTTTTAGGGTTTTATGGTGCAGTTCATTTTACACTTTTTTCGTGGTATAATTTTTTTATGGAAACTTTAGCAAGATTTGTTCAGAAAAAAAGAGATGATTTAGGACTGTCACCTAAAGGCCTTGCAATGGTTTGTAATATTGATCTTACTCTTATTGAGGAAATTGAAGCCGGCAAAGAACTTTTTTTGTCAGTGCCGGTAAGACAGGCGCTTGCTAAAGGTTTGCGTTGCAACCCGCTTGATATTAAGAAACTAGAGAAAGATTTTGATACAAATTTTGTTTCTGACCAGATTATTGAAAGTCTTAAGGAGTTGATATTGAAAGGAGCCGGCGGACTTAAGTGCCCGAAATGCGGCGCGCCTCTTGTTACCCGTATTGCAAAAATGTATGATCTCGAGGATAACTTAATGCTTCATCCTAAAGCTCATTGTACTAAATGTGTTTTTCAAATTCATTAAGACTGAACGCAATTTTTTTCTCTTCAAATCCTTTATATTAATATAAAGGGGAAAATAAAAGATGGGAATTTCGTTTAATAGTATAAAAAAGGCTTTTACAGCTATAAAAAGCCGTGTTGGTACTACGGCAGGAAAATCAAGTGTATTGCCAGTGGTTGCAAAACAGCCGTCTAAAGCCGTTAAAGAAAAAGAATTATTTTGTCATCAGTATTGGCGCAAGTTGGCGGAAGAAGGACGGGTTCGCCAATCACCTTATAGAGAATCTGTTTCGCTGCATAGTGAGTTGAATGGTATAAACCATCATTTGATTATGAGCCCTTATCCAACGCAAATGGATGAAGTGTTTAACGGCAGATTTCATCTTACGCCGCGTGAGATGATAACCAGAACTGATATAGAATTTAAAAATCTTAAACCAACATCAGAACCAATTACAACTTTCAGATGTATAGGTGAAAAACCGGAATTTTTCTCGGAATATCCTTTATACAAAAAGCGGCTGGATGTTAAAAAAGGTGATATTATTGATATGAAAGAGTATGCATATACTTCTCCTGAGGCAGAGTTTTCAAAAAATTGGCTTCCAAACGGAAAAGGTATTTTATATGAAATTGAAATTCCGCAGGGCGCACGTGTCTCGATTTCCGGTAATGAAATAGTTACACCGCGTTCATCCAAATTTTTATGTCTGGACGCCAAAAGAATTACAAATGAAAATGAGGATTATATTAAAGTAAAATTACGATATCTTATGCCGGAAGAATCCTGGAGAAGATCTACATAAGATCTTTATGGTGAAACGTTTTTAATCCGTTTGTGTAATCGCTTACAATCTGGCCGCTGCCAAGAAGCTTGTACTTGTATATCGTAAGTCCGTCTAAACCGACCGGGCCTCTTGCGTGGGTTTTGTTTGTAGAAATTCCAACCTCCGCTCCAAATCCGTAGCGGAAACCGTCCGCAAATCTCGTTGATACGTTATGGTAAACTCCGGCTGAGTCTACTTTATTCATAAATTTTTCCGCATTTTCAATATTATTTGTAATAATACAATCCGTGTGGCCTGAGCCGTATGTGTTGATATGCTCAATCGCTTCATCAAGATTATCGACAAATTTGTACGCTAAAATTTTGTCGCCATACTCAAACGACCAGCTTTCAGGGTTCGGAATAAGCTTTATTTCCGAAAGCTCCAACGCACCAAGCAGTGCTTCTGTTTGAGGAAAGTTTTTATGGATTAATAATGTTTCAACAGAATTACAAGCACTTGGGTATTGTGTTTTAGCATCAGTAACAACTTTTTGAGCCATTGCAAGATCTGCGCTTTCATCAACAAAAATGTGGCAGATCCCGTCTGCATGTCCGAGTACAGGTATTTTTGTGTTCTCTTTAATAAATTTTACTAATTTGTTTCCGCCGCGCGGAATTATCAAATTAATATATCTGTCACATTTTAGCATTTCAGCAACATCTTCCCGCGTAAAAACTTGGTTAACAACGTTTTCAGGGAACCCTTTTGTTTCTTTAAGTGCAGATTGAATTACAGCCATTATTTTTTTATTGGTATTTATAGATTCTTTTCCGCCTTTTAAGATAATCGCGTTAGAAGATTTTATTGCAAGTGAAGAAATTTGCGTAATAACATCCGGTCTTGCCTCAAATATTATTCCTAAAACCCCGATCGGGCAGGAAATTTTGTACAATGTTAAATCTTTATCAAGTTCTCTTACCAGGAGCTTTTTGTTAACAGGATCAGGTAAGCTTGCTATATCCTTGATCCCTTTCACCATATCGCGAAACTTGTTTTCATCAAGTTTTAGCCGGTTAAAGGTTGATCTTGTAATTTCTCCTGATTCAACAAGGCTTTCCGCTGCAATCAAGTCCTGATTGTTTGCTTGAAAAATGTTTTCTTTTTCTTCCTCAATTTTTCGGGCAATATTTATCAATGCTGAATTTTTTATTTCTTCTGCTAAATCAGCAATTTCAAGACTCGCTTTTTTTGCTTTCCTGGCAATTTCCGTAAAATCCATAAATTCTCCTACAAAATCGTAATATTATCGCGTGTTATTATTGCGTCATAATTTTTAAACCCAAGTATATTAATAATATTATCCGAATGTGTGCCGATAACTTTTTCACACGCTTCAGAGCTGTAATTTACAATGCCTCTTGCAAACTCTTCTCCGGCTTCATCAACAATTGACACAACGTCGCCTTTATTAAATTCGTTTATAATTTTCACTATCCCGATAGGCAAAAGGCTTTTGTTATCTTCAAGTAGGGCTTTTTTTGCTCCTTCATTGACGACAATTTTCCCAAGAATATTTGTTGCATATCCTATCCAGCGTTTTTTGTCAGATAATCCTTGTGTCTGCGGCAAAAACATTGTTCCGTATTCTTCTCCGTTAAAGATTTTTTTAATAATAAACGGTTCTTTACCGTTTGCAATGAGAACTTTCCCGCCAAATCGCGTCACCATCCTTGCTGCTTTGAGTTTAGATCGCATACCGCCGCGTCCGCCTTCCGAGGCGTCTGTTCCCATGTTGCAGACTTCGTCTGTTACCTCTGTAATTTCTTCTATAATTTTTGCATCAGGATTAGTTTTCGGGTTTTTGTTGTACAGACCGTTTACATCGGAAAGTATTATCAATAAATCGGCATCCAGCTCACTTGCAACAAGTGCTGCAAGTTTGTCATTGTCAGAAAAACAAACCTGCATATCAGCGTATCTCGGGTATATATCGAGCGTTGAAACCGTATCATTTTGGTTTATTATCGGAATTACGTTCAACTCCAGCAGTTTATTCAGGGTTGTTCTTAAGCTTAAATATCTTGTTCTGATTGAAAAGTCATCTTCTGTCAAAAGTATTTGAGCTGCCACAAGGCCGTATGTGTCAAAACCGCTTTCGTATATAGACATTAATTTACTTTGACCTATGGCTGCGCAGGCTTGTTTTAAAGCTGTGCCTTCTGTATCTTTAATTCCAAGTCGTTTTTTGCCTAGCCCGACAGCTCCGGAAGTTACTACGATTACTTCTTTCCCGCTATTTACGAGCATAGAAATATCTTCAATAAATGAAAATACTCTAGGCAAGGATACATTTCCGTCATCTCCTCTTAAAACATTTGTACCCAGTTTAATTACAACTCTTTTTACGTTTATAAAATCTTGTCTGTTCATACTTAAATTTTACTACAAAAATATTTAAAAAGGTGGTTATGCTACCTCCAAAAAAGAAAGAGTGATCAGAGAGGTGAAGGGTTGCAAAAAAAGAAAAATAGTTTATAATGAAGAAAAGGAGTATAAAAACATGGAAAAGCCAAGTATAACAATGAATACGGGGGGGGGGGGGAAACGAACCTCAAGGGAGACAAGGCCTTACGCCTAATGAGTCAATGTTGGAGCCCAA
>CALUYR010000156.1 GCA_944325045.1 Candidatus Gastranaerophilales bacterium | reverse complement strand
AAAAAAGAAAAAGTGAATAAAGAGCAAACAATTAGTAAAGTTTTATGTAACAAATTAAAGCGTAAAGTAAGAGGCGGTTATGCCACCCGCAAGGCAGCGTTTACATTAGCAGAAGTTTTAATAACTCTTGGAATAATCGGTGTCGTAGCAGCGATGACGCTGCCGACATTGATAAATGATTACCAGGCCAAAGAAACTGTGACACGGCTAAAAAAGGCTTATAGTATAGTTAATCAGGCATATTTACAAGCTCAAAATGACCTTGGCACTATTGATAACTGGCAACTTTCAAATAGTGAATTTGAGGTTGACCCGGATACGGGAGAGCAAATAGTTGGTGATCAGGCATTCACTCAGGCAATGTTATTTTGGAGTAAGATGTCTAAATATATGAAAACAATGAAAACTTGCCTTAATTCTTCAGGCAGTAGTTGTGAGACATATCCATATTTATTACTTGGTGACTCAACTAAAAAAAGAGATTATGCGCCTCGCGTAATCTTAAATGATGGAACAGTTTTTTCAGGCGGATGGATTAGTAATATAAATTGTAATGAGGAAACTATTTGTGCAGATCTGTCAGTAGATGTAAATGGTTCAAGACTTCCAAATGTTGTCGGACGAGATATTTTTTATTTTTATATATATAAACATAAGATTGTCCCTTTAGGGATTCCTGATGAGAAACAACGTCCATTTCCGAGTTATTGTTTAGGTAATACCGCCAAAGATTATAATGGTTATGGCTGCACTGCCTGGGTAATTTATAACGAAAATATGGACTACTTAAAGTGTGACGGTTTAAGCTGGAGTGGTAAACACAAATGTAAGTAATATATATAGCGGATAATTTATCCGCTTTTTTTTTAAAGACACTAAGTATGACTTTTGGGACAGTGTTTATTTTTTTCTGTAACTTTTGATGACTCAAAATACTGTACTTGCTAATTTTGTTAATTTAGGCTATAATATAATTAATCTTGTAGAAGAGGAGAAAAAATGGGATATAAAATTTTATCAAAAAAAGAAATTTGTCCTAATCAGTTTGAATTAACTATAGAAGCTCCTTTTGTTGTAAGAAATGCCAAAGCCGGCCAGTTTATAATTTTCAGGGCAGAAAAGGACGGAGAACGTGTTCCGCTGACTATTGCTGATGTTAATAAAGAAAAAGGTGAATTAACAATCGTTTTTATGGCAGTCGGCTATTCTACAAAAAAATTAGCAAAGCTGGCAGAAGGTGATGAAATTCCTGACCTGGTAGGCCCGCTCGGGAAACCGACCGATATAAAAAAATACGGAACAGTCGTCTGTCTTGCCGGCGGTTACGGTGCTGCGCCATGCTTTCTGATCGCTAAAGCTTTCAAAGAAGCAGGAAATAAAGTTTATATGATTATGGGCGCAAGAAATAAAGATTTAATTTTTTGGGCTGACAAAATGAAAGAAGCGTGTGACGAACTTTTTATAACAACCGACGACGGTTCGCTCGGTGAAAAAGGTTTTGTTACGGATGTTCTTTCGCACCTTATGAAAAATGAAAAAATTGATTACGCAATTGCCGTTGGGCCAATGCCTATGATGCGTGCAGTCGCGGAGCTTACGCGTGATAAAGGAATTTATACCGAAGCCAGTATGAACCCGATTATGGTTGATGGTACGGGGATGTGCGGCGCTTGCCGTATTACTGTCGGCGGTGAAGTCAAGTTCGCTTGCGTAGACGGGCCGGATTTTGATGCTCATAAAATTGATTTTGATGAAGTTATTAACCGCACCAAAATCTACAAAGACCAAGAACGCAAGCGCGACCAAAATTGTAATTTGTTAAAACAGTCTGATATTTAGTATTGGAAGATAGTGTAAAGGAGAAATAATGGCAGAGAGAGAAAGAAAAGAAATTCCGTTTTGTCCGTTGATGAGCGCCGGCTCGGATGTTGATATGGTTTGCACTCAGGAAAGATGTGCGTGGTACCTTTCAACAATAAAAAAATGTTCAATCTATATTATTGCATTTAACGCATTGTTGGAAGCTAATTTAAAACAGGTTCCTAAAAAACGTATATAGTTCAATTAGAACCGGTATATCAGGGAAGTATTGATTAAGACAAATGTTGTAGTATAAAAGAAAGAACGTTATGAAAATTATTCTTTGCATTAAACAGGTTCCTGATACATCTGATATTAAATGGACTGAAAATAATACAATACAAAGAGAGGGATTAGAAAGTATAATTAATCCCTATGATGTCTATGCAATGGAATCTTCTATTGCGTTAAAAAAGAAATACGGAGACGTAGATATAACCGCTTTATCAATGGGGCCGCGCCAGGCTGACAGGATGTTGAGGAAAGCCATTTCTGTCGGTGTTGATAAAGCTGTTTTACTTTCCGATAAAAAATTTGCCGGAGCGGATACGTATGCTACTGGTAAAACTATTGCAAAAGCTATTTCGACTAAATTCCCGGATTATGATTTAATCATCTGCGGACAGTTTGCCGTTGATGGCGATACAGCACAAACAGGCCCAAGCATCGCAAGTTTTCTTGATATTCCACAGGTAACTTACGTGAAAGAAATTATTAAGTATTCAGATAATTCCGTGACTGTTGTAAGAGAACTTGACAGCGGGGCGGAGACGGTTAAAGTCAATCTTCCGGCATTGATATGCGTGCTGAAAGATACGTTTGAGCCTTCAAGGCCTTTGATAAACGGAGTAATTAAAGCCGCAGATGCAGATATCCCGGTATACGGGGCAGAGGATATCGGGCTTGAGCCTGATGAGGCAGGCTTAAAGGGTTCTCCAACTTATGTAAATAAAGCTTATCGCGCTCCGCAAAAAGAAGTTGAGTGTAAATTTTTAGATAACTGTGGTGACCTGCTGCAGGTAATAGAAAAATGCGGAGGCGAAAATGAGTAAAGGTATTCTTATTTATGCGGAAGTTACCCGGGAGGATTACCTGCATACAGTTGTTTTTGAGCTTGCAAATAAAGCGGTTGATCTATCAAGGAAGCTTGATAATTCGCCGGTTATGGCGCTTATCCTTTCAAAACCGAATCTTATTAATGAGTACAAAGAAGCCTTGAGAAATAATGGTTTTGATAAAGTTTTTTATATAGCGGATGATCGATTTGGGGAGTATAAAACTGATTTGTTTGCTAAAGCAGCTATTCAAGCTGTTAAGGAAATAGATCCTGAAATTCTTCTGATAGGAGCAACAAATCAGGGCAGAGATCTTGCCCCGCGGATATCTACTGCTTTGCATACCGGGTTAACTGCTGACTGTACTGATTTAGATATAATTGATAATTCCAAACTGGCTGCGACCCGACCAACCTTTGGCGGGCAGTTGATGGCTGTTATCTTGTCAAAAAAATATCCCCAGATGGCAACTGTCCGGCCGAAAGTTTTTAAGCCGGCTCAAGAAGATCTTAAGCGTGATACTGTTTTCATAAAATTGGGTATAGATTTGTCGGATTACAAGCCGTGTGTGGAGATTTTGGAGTTTGTAAAAAATTCATCAAGTGAAATTAACGATATAGACAGCGCGGAAATAATTGTGGCAGGCGGCCGCGGCATGCAATCCCAAGAAGGATTTTCGCTGCTAAAGCGGCTGGCCGATAAGCTTGGCGGTGCAGTAGCCGGAAGCCGTACCGCAGTAGAGATGGGCTTAATTTCTCCAGAGTATCAGGTAGGGCAAACAGGAAAAACCGTCACGCCTAAGCTTTATATAGCGTGCGGAATTTCCGGGGCTTTGCAGCATACTGTCGGGATGTCCTCTTCAAAAACGATTATTGCAATTAACAAGGACAAAAATGCTCCGATTTTTGATATTTGTGATTATGGATTTGTCGGGGATGTTTTTGAGGTTATCCCGCAGTTGATTGAAGGTCTTGAGGCCAAAGACTTATCTTAAAATTTTACCGGATAATCGTCTTTGATCTGCCAGCCGTCAAGCTGGATTAATTTAGAGCAATAATGGCCTCCGTTTGCACAGCTGTAGGTATTGTTTCTTATTAAATCCTCACGGTTTCCGTTCCAATTCCAGGCATAGGGTTCAAACTTTTTCCCATGTTGAAATTTGTCTTGTGCTCCGGTTCCGGATACAGACTCTGTCGGACTGAATCTAAAATAGAAGACATTCCTTCCGTAAATAGGGCTTTTAATAGCTTTTTCATTTGTGTATACCCTCATATCTCTTATAAAATTATGTATATATAGAATTGTGCCGTCTGCAAAATATACAAGCATTCCTTGATTTTTCAGTGCACCCGTAGTCGGATCAGGGGTATCGTCATCGGTTAGTTTTGCTTGAATAATTTTTGTAGTTTTAAGATATGGGCCAAGATATTTATCATACCAGGCTTTTAGTTCAGAATATGTTGTTTTATCACTTTCAAACGGATTTGTTGTAGAAAGCCCTTCCCAGTATTTGGCTTCTCCATTTACTGTTTCAGACATCTGTATAGCCTGGTTCATTACCGAATAAACCTTTTTAAGCTTTGTTACAACTTCTTGTTTTTCGTGTTTAGCAATGAGTGTAGGCAGTGTCATCGCGGCGACCACCCCTATAATGCCAAGGGTGATTAAAACTTCTGCGAGAGTAAACGCGGCCTTGCGGGGGGTGGCGGAGCCACCTCTTACTTGACGCTTTGCTGTGCGAGACGCAGAGGATATATTGTTAATTTTTTCCTTGGTTGGTATAATGTAAGGTTGGTAAGATCCTGAACCAAGTTCAGGATGACATAACTGCTTTGGCAACCACCCAGTCTCGCTTTCTTTTTGTGGGACAAAGTCCCCTTTTATATGACGCTTTGCTGTGTTGG
>CALUYR010000155.1 GCA_944325045.1 Candidatus Gastranaerophilales bacterium | reverse complement strand
GAGCCATTAATATCAATATAAATATTTTGAGAGTATATTATCGGATCTGCTGTTCCGTCCTCGTGGACTGTACCGCCAGAGGCAGCAGATATAGACAAAACCATACCATCAGTTGTATAGAATGTTTTACGATAACTAAGCACTACAATACTGTGAGAGCTAGGAGTTCCATTTGAAAAAGTAAATGGCATATTCGACTCGTAGCCGCATTCCTGATAATTATTACATATCTTGGCAATCTTAAAATAAGGTTTCCAGTATTTGTTAAAATATTCATCAATTACAGCTGGATCTGCTGTTTGTGGAAAATTCCAATACTCAAATTCCCCATTATCTACTTCTGAAAGTTTAAATGCCTGATTTAATACAGTATAAGCCTTTTGTAATTTTGAGATTGTTTCCTGCTTTTGGTAATTCGCAATTAATGTCGGCAAAGTCATTGCCGCAACAACGCCGATTATGCCAAGCGTGATCAAAATTTCGGCTAAAGTAAATGCGGACTTACAAGTCGAGTGGTTAAATGGTGAAAAAACTTCCGCAAGAGTATACGCGGCATTGCGGGTTGCGCAGCCACCTCTTACATGACGCTTCGCTGTGCAGGACGTAGAGGTTATATTGTTGATGTTTTCTGGCGACGGTATAATCTTTCGGGGGCAAGATCCTGCGGGAAACCGGACATTTTTCTCAAAATCAAAGATTTTGGAAAAAGTAGTCAAACAAGATTCAGGATGACATACTAATATCTTGGACAACTTACAGGTGTTGATTGCTTGTTTGCAAGCGAAGGCTCCAACTACATTCTTTTTTTTCACTATTTCTTTACGGTTCGCACAGCGTAGCGTCATGGGGAAGTGGCTCAGCCATATCCCTTGTCTCCCTTGAGGTTCGTTTCCCCCCCCCCCCCGTATGCATTGCTATTCTTGGCTTTTCCATGCTTTTTACCTCCTTTTTTCTCCATTATAAACTATTTTCTATTTTTTGCAAGTCATGAATTTATTTATTATTAGACAAAAAATGAAAAATTTTTAAACCTAGTAGAAAATCAGGATTAAAAATTACAACCAGGCAACCCCGACTGACAATATTGACAAAACTATCGAACCGATTAATGCACTTAAAAATCCGTCAATTTCTATCCCCGGTACAACATACCCCACAAACATAAATAACAAGGCATTAATTATCAATGTAAATAAACCAAGTGTAAGAATGTTTATAGGTAATGTCAAAAGCTTTATTACCGGCTTAATAAATGCATTGATAAACACAATTACAACAGTTGCAATCATTGCGGTAAGGAAATTAGCAACAGTAATTCCAGGCACAACCCAGGCAACAAACATCACTGCAAGCGCAAAGGCTATCCATTTAATTAAAATTTTAAGCATATCGTCTCCTTTTATAAAAACTAAGATCTATATAATCTTACCACCACAGCAAAAATTTACAATCACCCGCCCGCGCCATAATTGATTACTATAAATTACTTTTTGCTGATTAATAATTTTTACCGCTCGAATGGAATAATACTTGTAATTAAAGTTTGTTTCCAATATAATAAACGTATGGATATGAAGAGAATAAAATTAAAAAATTTTGAAATCGGCGGAGATAAATTAACAATTCTGGCCGGGCCTTGCGCTATTGAAAGCCAGGAAATTATTGAAAAAACAGCCGAAAAATTAAAACAAATAACCGAAAAACTCGGTATTAATTATGTATTTAAATCATCATTTGACAAGGCAAACAGGTCATCAATCACCTCATTCAGAGGCCCGGGAATGGAAAAAGGCCTTGAAATGCTTGAGAAAGTAAAAAAGAAATTTGATTTGCCGATAGTAACAGATATTCATACCCCGGATCAGGCTGCTCCGGTTGCGGAAGTCGTTGATATACTTCAAATTCCGGCATTTTTATGCAGGCAGACCGACTTATTGGCGGCAGCAGCAAAAACCGGACGGATTGTGAATATTAAAAAAGGCCAATTTCTTGCGCCAGAGCAGATGGGAACTTTAGTAAAAAAAGTCGAGGATAGCGGAAATAATCAAATATTATTAACCGACCGCGGAACATCTTTCGGCTACAACAACCTTGTTGTTGACTTTCGGGCAATCCCTATAATGCAAACATTCGGATATCCGGTGGTATTTGATGCAACCCATAGTGTTCAACTTCCCGGGGCTAACGGGGTTTGCTCAGGCGGCGACAGAAGATTTGTACCGGTTTTGGCAAAAGCTGCCATGGCTGCAGGCGCAAATTCTCTGTTCTTTGAAGTTCACCCTGAACCTGATAAAGCATTGTGCGACGGCCCAAATATGATTGCTCTTGATGATGCAGAAAAATTATTTACTATTTGCCGTGATATTTTTGAACTTGTGAGAAGTTAAGCTATGAAAATGAAAACATATATAGCAGGCCCGATCGACGCAAACAATTATCTTCTTTGGGATGAGAAATCAAAAGATGCAATTTTAATAGACTGCTCGGATTTCAAAGAAGAAATTCTCGATGATATAAAAACTAACGGACTTAATCTAAAATATATATTACTTACGCACGGCCACTTTGACCATGTGCTCGGCGTAAATAAAACAGCGGAAGTTCTCGGCGCAAAAGTCGGGATACATCAGTCTGATGTTGTTTTACTGGAAAATATCAATGAATTTGCCAGACTGGTCGGTTTCCCGCCTATTACACCCCCAAAACATGATTTCACTGTTTCTGACAATGAAACTCTTGAGTTCGGCAATCTTAAGATTAAGATTCTTCATACTCCGGGACACACAGAAGGCGGCGTATGCTATTTAATAGAGAATAATTTATTTTCCGGAGACACCTTGTTCAAAGATTACTATGGCAGAACGGATTTGTTTGGAGGCGATTTTGATAAAATTAAATCAAGTATTAAAAACATTATCTTTAAACTTGATGATAACATACAGGTCTTTCCGGGACACGACCAGAAAACTTCAATCGGATATGAAAAAATCCATAATGAAATAAACAGATAAAGAGGTATAAGGAATGAAAGAACAACTGGAAAAAATTTATTCAAATGCGGCAGCAGATATTTCGAAAGCAGCCTCGATAAGCGACTTGGATCAAATCAGGGCAAAATATCTGAGCCGTAAAGGTGAATTTAATGAAATAAAAAAGAACCTTAAAAATTTATCTGACGAGGACAAACGAGTTATCGGAACTTTAGCAAATGAAATTACTGTCAAGCTGGAAACTTCGCTTAAGGAAAAGCACGAAGAATTTTATAAAATCGAATTAAATAAAAAATTACAGCAAGAACGGATTGACATAACGTTACCCGGGAAATTCATTCCGCGCGGGAAAATTCACCCGATAACATCGACTACAAACGAAATTGTTTCAATATTCCAAAGCCTTGGTTTTTCCGTGGTAGAAAGCGCGCAATCACCGGAAGTTGAAACTGAGTATTTTAACTTTGATATGTTAAATATTCCGAAAGACCATCCGGCAAGAGATGTTCAGGATACATTCTACACAAAATTAGCGTCGAATGTTGTTTTAAGAAGCCAAACATCAGGTGCGCAGATACACGTTATGGAAGAACAAAAGCCGCCAATCAGGGTTATTTCACCTGGCCGGGTTTATAGGAACGAAAATATTAACGCCCGTAAGAACAACTTTTTCCATCAAATAGAAGGGCTTTATGTTGACAAAAACATAACCTTCGGAGATTTGAAAGGTGTTTTAAACGAGTTTATCAGATTATATTTTGGGAGCAGCCGTCCGACACGTTTTCGGAGCAGTTTTTTCCCGTTCACCGAACCGTCAGCAGAAGTTGATGTACAATGTATTATGTGCCAGGGCAAAGGATGCCGTACATGCTCCGGAACCGGCTGGCTGGAAATTCTCGGAGCTGGGATGGTTGACCCGAATGTTCTTAAAGGCGTAGGGATTGATCCTGAGGTTTATTCGGGATTTGCTTTTGGCATGGGCATAGAAAGACTTGCTATGCTTAAGTATGCAATAGACGATATACGCTTATTCTTTAATGACGATTTAAGATTCCTTAAACAGTTTTAACAAACTTAATAAAAAATATCACAGACGGTCAATAATACGGACCGTCTGTGCTTTATTATTAAAATTACTTACACTTATGCTTGCCTGTAAACGATAAGCCGCTGCAACGTAAATATTCCATATTACCAACTTCTAATATCCATCCGGTACACGCAAGGCCGTTTTCAAAATTTCCACCGTTATAAACACATTTATTTGCAAAAGAGGCGGCATCTGACTCAGGCAAGGATGAAGCGCCCCAAGGTACTATACGGTCACTATACAGATAAAACGTAAAGATATTTACTCCAAACTGCTGCGTTTTCTTTTGTAAATCGGTATATATTGTTACTGAACCGCAGGCAGTTGTTTTAGAACAAGCTCCATCATTCATCCAAGGAGTAAAAGAAACCCCGGTCCCATCTGACAATATTACTGATGATGAACCCTCTGCATTTGTTATATAATCATCACCATTCATTAATTTCTGTTTGTAACCGCCGACACAATCTACATTCCCTTCACATAATTTAGCTTTATTTAAATATTTTAAAAAGATTTTTGCCATCTTTGCAGAACCTTCCTGCGAAATCATAGTGTTACCATCTTCATCTTCATAAATTCCTTCCAATCCCCAGGTATCAACTGTTCCTTCATTCATCAATACCAGATTATACGCGTTTAGAAGCACTGAATATGCCTTCTTTACTTTAGTTACGGTAACTTTTTCCTGATACTTAGCAATAAGCGTCGGCAAAGTCATCGCCGCAACAACACCGATTATGCTGAGCG
>CALUYR010000154.1 GCA_944325045.1 Candidatus Gastranaerophilales bacterium | reverse complement strand
CTTTACCTCCTTTTTCTCCATTATAAACTATTTTTTTATTTTTGCAAGGGGGCGCAATAAGTCCGCTTTTACATAACACTACACCATACAAAAAACGTCTGAAATATTACTTATTTTTTGTACAATAGTTCCTTAAAATTATCTTGTATATTTTCTTCCGGCAAGCTCGTCAGGAAGAAATTGCTGGACATAATCAGGCGCGTCATGAGAATAAACATATCCAATACCAAAACCGTATTTTGCAGCATCCTTATAATGAGCATCCCTTAAATGCATCGGCGGCGGGAAATCCTTTCCGGCCGCAATATCAGCCAGGGCTTCGTCTACCGCACAGCAAGCCTCGTTGGATTTTTTTGCTCTTGCAACATAAATAACAGCCTGCGCAAGCGGAATTCTTCCCTCCGGCAGCCCCAAAAGTTCAACCGCCTTATATGCACTAACAGCCAGATGTAAAGCCATCGGATCAGCATTCCCGACATCTTCCGCCGCGCAAACAATCAGTCTGCGCGCGATAAACCGCGGATCTTCTCCGGCCGCAATCATCTTTGCCAGGTAGTAAATTGCAGCGTCGGGATCACTCCCCCGTAAACTTTTTTGAAAGGCAGAAGCACAGTCATAATGCTCCTGCCGGGAATATCTTGTATTTCGTTTCTGGCAAATCTCTTCTATAATTTTTACGGATAAACTCCGCCTGTCATCTTTTAAATTTCCTGCAAAATACGCATTCTCAACAACATTAAGCGCATATCTGGCGTCTCCGCGTGCCAGGTTGATTATGAAATCAAAAACCCCGCTTTCTATATCTACCGGTAAATAGTTTTTTGCAAGATAAGCAAAACCGCGTTTGATAATTCTATACATACTTTCATCGTCAATCGGGTTAAGTCTTATAACCTGAACCCTTGACAAAAGCGCAGGAACAACCTGAAAAGAAGGATTTTCCGTTGTAGAACCTATTAAAAACAAAGTTCCGTTTTCAAGATGAGGTAAAAGTGCGTCCTGCTGGGTTTTGGAATAACGGTGAATTTCATCAATAAATAAAATCGTCTTAACCCCGCTTCTCAAAGACATCTTAGCACTTTCAACCGCTTCCTTAATGTCTTTAACCCCTGATGTAACAGCGGAAATTTCAATAAAATCAGCATTTATCTTTGCTGCAATAAGCCGCGCAAGCGTTGTTTTTCCGCAGCCGGGAGTTCCCCAAAAAATCATTGAAAAAAGCCGCTGGGTTTGAAGAAGATTTAACAACGGACTGTTCGGTGCAACTACGTTACTCTGGCCTAAAAATTCGTCAAGAGTTTTCGGACGCAAAACTTCTGCCAGTGGAATTTGTTTATTTTGATTTTCCAGTTCCGTAAAAAGGTTGTTCATAGTATAATTTTATCATGGAATTTAAAAAAAATCAGGGGGATTATGAATAAAAATTTCACTTTTAAAATAATATCAGGGCTTATAATCATTGGGTTAGCAGGGCTTTTTTGCCTGAAAACTTTCACAAAATCCCAAGATGAAAACAACGTAATCTTCTGGACTTTACAGATGAGCGATTTTTCTGATTATATAACCGGTGTAATATCGAACTTTGAACAAGAAAATCCTGATATAAAAATTAAATGGATTGATATACCGTTTTCAGAGGGCGAAAAAAGAACACTTGCCTCTGTTTTGAGCGATAACCCGCCTGATTTGATAAACTTAAACCCTGACTTCTCAACAACCCTTGCGCAAAAAGGAGCGTTATATGAAATTCCTGCGGAAAATACTAAGCAGTATAACCGTGCAATAATTAATTCGCTGAAATATAACGGAAAATTATACTCACTCCCGTGGTATGCAACATCTGCCGTGACAATTTACAACAAAGATTTAACGGAAAAAGCCGGTGTAAAAGTTCCGCAAACTTACGAACAAATAGAAGAAATTGCCGGCACTGTTAAATCAAAAACCGGAGCGTACGTATTTCTGCCCAATATAACAGAAAATGATACAATGCTTAAGATCCTAAATAAATACGGAATAAATTCCCCGGAAACAATTACAAGCGAACAATCAGCAGAAATTTTTGAATATTTCAAAAATTTATATGCCAAAAATCTTATCCCCAAAGAATCAATAACCCAAACACACCGCGAAGCACTTGAAAAATATATGTCCGAAAATATTTTGCTGTTTCAGGCAGGCGCAAATTTTCTGAATATGATTAAGGAAAATGCCCCGTCTACTTATGAACACACGGATGTCGCCCCGCAGCTGAAAGGAATGCTTGGACAAAACGATTTTTCATTAATGAATTTTGTTATCCCTTTACGCGCCAAACATAAAGATGAAGCCGTAAAATTCGCACTGTATTTGACAAACAATGAAAACCAGCTTGAACTTGCCAAACTTACAAATGTCATCGCAGTAAACAAAAAAACATTAGAAAATGATTTCTATACCAAATATTCACCCGGCGATCTTACTGCTAAAGCGCGGGTTATAAGCGCACAACAACTGAATAAAGTCGAACCTGTTATGAAATCTTCCCAAAACCAGAAAGATATTAACAATCTTGTTAACTCTGCCGTACAAAATATTCTGCTTGATCAGGGCAATACAAAACAAATTCTTGAAAAACTAGCTAAAGATTGGGATGAGTTACTTAAATAAATTTAACATGTTACTTGATTTTTATCTTGTTTAAGATATTATGAAAGTACACTAACTAGCTAGAAAAGGAAAAAATCATGGCAAAACATTGTGAAATATGCGGTAAAACACCGATTAAAGCAGCGAAATTAACTTTCTCGCATAAACAAATTGTACATACCCAGGAACCTAATTTACAATCAGTTAAAGCTCTTGTAAACGGTCAGCCTAAAAGAATAAAAGTTTGTACTTCTTGTTTAAAAGCAGGAAAAGTTCAAAAAGCATAGTTGCTAAACGAAATTCTAAACTAAAAAAGAACCTTCAATGATCAAAAATTCTAAATACCAATATATAAACGGTTTTAGAATATAAATTCAAAAGAGGTTCTTTTTTATTGCGATAAATAGACTTTTAACCTCTTTGTAATCATCAGTGTTGTAGAAATTATTATAAAAATCAAAAGCTTAATATTCCAAGGATGTTTTTTAAGCATAAGAATATAAGCACTAATATTTGCAAATTTAAACTTTATATGATTTTTCCGGCTGACATAACTTTCACCATGCTGACGCCAGAGGGTTAAAGGTTCGGCAAGGTAATAGAAATCAGTTTTAGCTGCAATCTGAATATAGACATACCAGTCAATAAGCTTGTCAATAGGACTGTTAAAATCAACATCCTCCAATAAATCCCTTTTAATCATTACCGAGGACATTGTAAGTACCGGGTTTTCGTAACCAAACGAGTAAAACATATCAGCCGGAAATTGTCGATTGTTACTCCGTTCAATGATTTTTTCAAACTTCTTGCTCGCAGCCGCGGCATTCTCCCCGAAAAATTCAACTTTATTGTATATAAATCCGGTGCAGGAATACTTATCAGCGATTTTCAGTTTCTTTTCGAGATAATCTTCTTTCCACAAATCATCACTTTCTAAAAAAGTTATCCACTCCCCGCAAGCCGCAAGTAAACCCGTTTGAATAGATTTTGCAAGCCCCTGGTTTTCGTAATTTCTGATAAGTTTTATCCTTCCGTCAGAATTTACAAATTCCATAATTATATCCACGGAATTATCCGTAGAACCGTCGTCTACAACTATCATTTCCCAATCTCTATAATTCTGTTTTAAAACAGAATTAATAGTATCTTTTAGATACTGTGAATAATTATAACTGGTTAATATTACAGATACTTTCATAAAATTATTTTAACACGAATAATATCCCATAATTTGAAATTTCGAAGCAAAAATTTTAACATAATACACAACCATTTTGTCATAAGCACTTGCAAAAAATTACAGCGGATTTTTAAAGAAAATTGCGGATCTTAATAACAAAACAGCTGTTTGAAAGTATAAACAGCTGTTTTTGATAGAATAAATTAATGCTTATTTCCTCGGATAATCATCTTTAAATTCCCAGTTATCCATATATAACAAATATGTGCAGTCTCTTGCAAAGACCTTACAAGCGCGGATGGCCTCATCTCGTGACGGTTTTTTAATATCTGCGCCCTGATTTCCATCTTCATCCACACCCCGAGTATACATAGGAACAATACTTGTATCATTAAAATAAAACATAAATCTGTTTATGCCATCAGGTGAGACATCAAGATTAGGTTTATTTATAATATCATCTGATTCACAATATTTGGATTCCGGACAAAAAATTATATGAACATAACCTGTTCCGGCAGTTAATGCAGAAGATTTAGCAGTTATGAATGCACTTCCGTCAGGAAATTTTGCCAATACACCTACTGCTGTTTTCTTTAATTCTGCAAAATTAAAGTACGGTTTATAATATTTTACAAGATAATCATACATCTGATCAGGATCTGCTGCGGCTGTTAGAATTTCTTCTCCACCTATAGATGCATATTCATTTTGAGCAAGCAATGTTGCCTGGGCAAATGTTGTATAGAATTTTTTTAATCTTGTTGTTTTGACTTGTAATTGGTATTTTGCAAGCAACACCGGCAATGTCATTGCGGCTACTATACCGATTATGCCAAGCGTTATTAATACCTCCGCAAGAGTAAATGCGGCCCTTGCGGGTTGCGAGCCACCTCTTACATGACGCTTCGCTGTGTGAAACGCAAAGGGTATATTGTTAATTTTTTCCTTGGTCGGTATAATGTATCGGTGCCAAGATCCTGCGGGAAACCGGACATTTTTCTCAAAATCAAAGATTTTGGAAAAAGTAGTCAAACAAGATTCAGGATG
>CALUYR010000153.1 GCA_944325045.1 Candidatus Gastranaerophilales bacterium | reverse complement strand
TTTTCGGAAACTTTTTTTGAAAAAAAACATCTAAGTAAATAAGCTTGAGCGAAAATATGTGATTAAGGGTAATCTGGAGGAAAATTAAAGAATGAGAAAACTTATGAAAAAAAGTCTGATATTTGCAGGAGTATTTGTCTTGTTGTTTGGATGTATAATCCATAACAATGTAATTGCGAGTTTTATTTACAATACAGTAAATGCGAGCCCGTTTTCTCCTGTATACTTGTATGACCAGGTATGGTCTTTAGTAAACAAAAAGTATGTAGACCAGACAAATAACGCGCAGGATTGGTCAAAATGGCGGCATAAGTATGATAGTGTTATGGTTACGGAAGAAGATGCGTATCTTGCTATTAATACAATGCTTGCGAGTTTAAACGATCCGTATACAAAATTTTTGGATCCGCGTGAATTTGCAGAGGAAAACAGTTCCATTAAAGGTTCGCTTAAAGGGATTGGGATTCAAATTGCAGTTAAGGATGATAAGTTAACTGTCATCGCTCCGCTGGAGGACACTCCGGCAGAAAAAGCAGGTCTTATGGCCGGAGATGTGATATTGGAGATCGACGGTAAGAGTACTAAAAGCATATCAGTCGATAAAGCTGCCGACATGATAAGAGGCAAAGAATGCACTCAGGTTACACTTCTCGTTAAACGGGAAAAAGAGGAACCTAAATTATATACTATTACGCGTCAGAACATTGAACTTAAGTCTGTATCGCAAAAACTGCCTGATAATATGAAAATGCCGGATGATATTTGTTATATAAGACTCAGCTCCTTTATCAGCCGTAATGCGGATAAAGAATTCCGGACATTGCTAATGAACGGGGAATCAAAGAAAGGTTTTATCATCGACCTTCGTTCAAACCCGGGCGGATTGCTCAATAATGCAATTTCAATATCTGATATGTTCCTGGATAACGGGAAAATAGTTTCTACTGTTGACCGCGACGGATACGAGGACAGTACTTTCGCAACAAAAGGCGTTGTTACAAAAAAACCGGTAGTAGTGTTGATTAACAAAGGTTCTGCATCTGCAAGCGAGATTTTTTCAGGCGCAATGCAGGATAACGGACGGGCTGTAATTGTAGGAGAACAGTCATTCGGAAAAGGTTTGGTTCAGGAAATTAACTCGCTGTATTATAATGCTGGCATGAACATAACAATACAAAGATATCTTACTCCTAACGGAACTGATATCAACAAAAAAGGGATTACTCCTGACGTCGTCGTCGAACTGACTGAAGAAAATGTTAAGAATAAAGATGATGTTCAATTGAAAAAAGCAATAACAGTTCTTAATCAGCTTACTTCAGGTACACCGATTGCAGCGTTTAAATCACGTAATAGTATTACTGCAGGGGTAAAATAAAAATTTAAGAGGAATTTCTATTGAGGGAATTCCTCTTTTTGTGCTAAAATTTCAGTTGTGGATGAAAAAGAACTTATAAAATATTTTAAAAGTCTGGGATTAGAGGTAAATACAAAAACAAAAGCCAGGGGGCATCAGGGCTTTTTCTTGAAAAACAGAATTGATGTTTCCAGGAATGTTCCGCCCGAGAGGGTTATTCCTACTCTTTTGCACGAATTTGCCCATTATGTTCATTATCTCATCGAACACGATATTAACAAAACCGGCGGCTCTTTCAAAGCTATATTCGGAGAGGAAAATCCGGTCTTTGAAGATGAGCTTTTTAAAGTTACGAATTTTGTTGATGAAAATTCTCTCTGTGTAAGACTTTATGAGCATAAAGACCGGATAAAAACTTTAATTAAGGAGTATGAAACTGTTATAAAGTCTGAATATCCTAAATTTATGAGATCAAAAAAGTTTAAAGATTTTGATAAGTACATAAAAAAATCTAATGCAAAATACCTTTTGAAGTACGATCGCGTAAGACTTGTCAGTGGTTTTTGGCGTAAAAAATATGAGATAATATCGGTTTCATCCGTAGAAAAAGATTTTCCTGATATGCCCAAAAGTTTTGCGGCATATATTAAACTAAGGTCGTGCCAGAAAAAGCAGAAACGTATATCTGCAAGAATTAACCGGATGCAAAAATATTATAAAAAACCGACAGAGTTGTTTGCAAGACTGATGGAAGGACTTTATCTTGATAAGCAATGGGTTTGCGCGCTTGCTCCTTATACTACAAAGAAGTTTTATGAACGTTTAAACTGCGGATATTATAAAGGGTTGGAAAAAATACGGGAGTTAATATAGGTTTTATATTACCGGCTTAATCTTCCTAAACCCGGCCGTAAATATCAGAGTAGCGGACAATATCGTCCTCCGAAAGTATATCGCCGCGTTGAACTTCTATAACTTCAAGATCTTGTTCATAAGGGTTCTGGAGTGAATGAACTGCTTTCAACGGAATATCCAAACTCTCTCCGGTATTAAGGATTATTTCTTTTTCATGTAATATAACTTTTGCCGAACCTTTTATAACAAACCAGTGTTCGCTCCTATGATTATGGGATTGAACGGAAAGTTTACCGTCTGGATTTACATGTAAAATTTTGATCAGATATCCTTCTCCCTGATCTACGTTTCTGTAAAAACCCCAAGGCCGGGTTACCAATTCATTTGTATACTTCTTCTCAAAATCCATTTACTCTTTCTTTCCTTTGTCTTATTATAATCTATCATAAGTATTTTGTAAACTTTTTATTGAATATTTTTCTATAACATAAATTTATGTTATTATTATGATATATGGTTAGTAAGGAAGATTTGAAAAAGAGTATTTATCTATTTTGTTCTACACTTATTGTTTTGTTTTTGACGGGGTTTATAGTTCTTATTCTATCCCAGCCTCCGCATAAAACTGATGAAATTTATCTGAATGCTTTAAAGGCTTATGAGGCAAAGGATTACTCAAAATCATATTTTCTGTTTTCAAAAATTATAATAACTTCTCCTCTGAAGCCGCTTGCAATCTACCACCAAGGTGTCTGTGCAGATAATGTTAATGATAAAACTTCTGCAATAAAGCAGTATAAATTTTTCTTGTTAATATACCCTAAGCATACCCTTGCGTTAAAAGTGAAATATAATTTAGCCCGAGATTTAATTGACACAAAGCCGGTCAAGGCAAGAAAATATTTTGAAAGTATTATTAAACATTATCCCTCAACAGATTACGCTATTGCCGCGGAGTATTATGCCGGGTTAATTGATTTAAATAGGTATGAAAAAGAGAAAATTTTCCCTATGTCGGCAAAGAACGATATTGAAAATCATTTCAGGCATTACCTGAAAAAAGCTCCGTCAGGCCGCTTGGCAATTAACGTTATTGAAAGCTGGAATAAACTGGATAAATCTATTGCAAAAGACGACTATCTTTTGATGGCAAAAACGTATTATCTTTTTGGCGATTACAAGAAGGCTGCCGAGCTGGCCAAAAAAGCAGAATTAAAAAATTCTTGGGCTTTTGAGGTTTTAAATTCTTCTGCAATGGGGGATACCGGCAGAGCAAAATATCTTACTGAATGGGGGTTAAACGGTAACGCGGATTATGTTGACAAGGATGATGTTTACGCGGCTATTGATAATTATATGGGGCTGGTTCCGTCAAAGTATCAGGCTGCAGTTAAATTGCTCTCCCTGGCTAAATCCAGAGGCAAGGATTACCTTATGGATATTAAGTGCCGTTACAGCCCGAATGAAGAAAAACTTGCCTGCTATAAAAATCTTTACCTATGGTTCCCGACCAGTGAATTTGTCGATGATGCCCAGTCTCAAATATTTCTGCACATGGTGCGGGTAAATGATATCGGGAATGCTCAGCGTATTGGTATTGATTTCCTCAATAAGCATAAAACTTCCGAGTATGCGCCTATGGTAATGTATTATATGGGGAAAGTAAGCGAGAAGGCTCGTTCTTACAGAGATTATATCAGCTATTACAGAAGTGTAATTTCCAAGTATCCTGATAATTACTATGCTTACCGGGCTTATCTGAGACTAAATCATAGTTATAACCCTATAATTTCTTCATTTATAAGCGAGAAACCAGTTTTATTCCCTTATGAAAGGAAGCATGATTTCCTTGAAAAATTGGCAGTACTCGGTGATTTTGAGGTTTTGGAGGAATATGCGGCGTACGATGATTTTATAAAAAGCTGGGTATACTATAAAAAAGGTGATTATAAAAGATCAATTGTTCTTGCGCGGGACGCTATGGATAAACTCGACATAAAACCGGATAAAAACGATTTAAGGTGGCGGCTGATTTATCCTTTGCTGTTTTGGGATGACGTGAGAAAATACGCAAATGCGGCAGGAAATAATCCTCCTCTTATGTTATCTCTAGTTCGGGAAGAAAGTTACTTTGATTCGAATGCAAAGAGTGTTGTCGGGGCTAAAGGCTTAATGCAGCTTATGCCTGCTACGGCTTCGGAAGTCGCTTCGAAATTCGGTATAAAGAGTTACAACCTTGCAAATCCGTCTGATAATATCAGGATGGGAAATTATTACTATTCATTTATCAGAAGCTTGTTAGGCGGGCTTGATGTTTCAGCTATTGCGGCTTACAATGGCGGGATTGGATCGGTTAATCAATGGAAGCAGTCATTAAATTACAATGATACAGATTCTTTTATTGAGCAAATTCCATATCCGGAAACACAGCTTTACGTAAAAAAAGTTTTGCGTTCGTATTGGAATTACGTCCGGATCTATAGCGGGAATTCGGAATAATAGACGAACAGAAAAAATTTCCCCCCCCTTGCAAAAATAAAAAAATGGTTTATAATGGAGAAAAAGAAGGTAAAATCATGGAAAAGCCAAGTATAGCAATAAATACGGGGGGGGGGGGGAACGAACCTCAAGGGAGACAAGGCCTTACGCCGAGCCACTTCCCCATGCCGCTT
>CALUYR010000152.1 GCA_944325045.1 Candidatus Gastranaerophilales bacterium | reverse complement strand
GAGAACTCAGTAGAAGAAGAGAACTCAGTAGAAGAAGAGAACTCGGTAGAAGAAGAGAACTCAGTAGAAGAAGAGAACTCGGTAGAAGAAGAGAACTCAGTAGAAGAAGAGAACTCAGTAGAAGAAGAGAACTCAGTAGAAGAAGAGAACTCGGTAGAAGAAGAGAACTCAGTAGAAGAAGAGAAACCGGTAGAGGAAGAGAAACCGGCAGAAGAAGAGAAGCCGGCAGGCGGCTTAACACCTGAAGAGCGTGAAGCAAAAATTAATGAGACAGTTAAGGCTTTAGAACCGGATTTGGAGCCAAGGAAGAAAATAGATGAAGATCTGCAAGCTCGCGCTAATGCAATACCAGGATATTCTAGTCAAGGTACTGATTTGGCTGGCCAATTAAAAGACACAATTTCAGGACCGACCTGGAATAGTGATACAATTGCATTGTTGAAACAAATTACTCCTGAAAATGTGGCCTATGTCATAGCAGATTATGAGAACTTAGCCATAGATGTTGATGATGAATGGGGCTTAAATAATAGTCATGTCTTTGAATATATCATTAAACCTATGACTGAAAGAATGTATGACTTAGGATTAGAATATTCTGAAATATCATCAGATGCAACAATTGAGGAGATGAGTGAATGGATCAGAGAAAATACCTCTAAGATTATAGACGCTGACACTTCAACAGTTAAAAATGCAGTAAAGAATAAAGAAGAAGTAGAACGCGAACAAGTATTTTTAGATGATTTTGAGAAAACTGTAAAACCACATCTGGATGCTGCTAACCGAGCTTTGGCTGAGGCTGCTTATGCAGATCCGAAACCGGAGGTAACCGAAACAGCAAATGAGGATGGAAAGACCTATTCCGTGACATTGTCTGACGGTAGTACTATCTCAATTACATTAAATAATGATGAAGTGTGTACATCAATAAGTATCGTAAACGGTGAGGAATATTCTATAGAATACACTGGCAGTGGAGTTAAGGTAAATGGTCGAGTATTGGACAACTCCAGATCCGATATTAATACGCTATTAGATCTGATTGTAATGATATTTACCCCATATGTTGGGCGAAAGTCTGAAGAAGAAGCTCCACCAGAAGAGTAAATCCGGTTTACTTACAGATAAAAGTCAGGGCTTATCAACCTATAAGCCCTGACTTTTTTTACCCAAAATATTATTTGCCTAATTTTGCTATAGCTGCTTTTTCTTTTTTCTGAGCTTCCTCTTTTTCCGGGAATGTGTAAATTTCTTCGCTTATTTGTGCAAGATAATTTGCTGAAAGTATTATGTAAAATATAAATACACAGCTTAAAATATAATACCAGAACCAATTTGAAAAACCTACAAATATTGAGAAAAGGTAATATATAAATCCGATAACTATTATAGACCAGAGGGCAAGTTTAACCAACAAGAAAGATGTGGAGATGAAAACTTCCCAAAAGCCTAAAAAATATTTTTTAGGGTTAAATATTTCCAGTATATTCAATCTTCTCACATAAATAACACAAGCCGTAAGCGGCAATGAAGCCGTAAAAAGTATTGCAATTATATGGTAAGTTGTATTCCAGACTTCACTTGGTATTGTGATTAGCGAAAGAAGCCAGTATATTAAGCCTCCGATTATTGCGTAGGGAGCCATACAAAGTATTGACATCACACCTACAATTCCTATCTTGATAAGATTAATTCCCGGAACAATTGTTGATGTTTTTGCTATAACATTATGGGCAAGTAATACTGCAAAACCAATTAGGAATACAGACAATATCGGTATAAGTATCGCTTTCCCAATTGTTCCGAATGTATAGGCCAGGCACACTGGTATCGCCCACAAGAAAATTTTAATCCCGGTAAAAGTTTCGCGCATTGTACTATCAAATGCTTCAACTATTGATGCCATCCAAACCTCCATTTTATTCTACACAATCTATTCTATCATATTTTGTCAAAATTGCAACATTTGTTAACTTTTCGGAATACTTATCATAAATTCACTTCCCTTGCCAGGACTGCTCTTTAGCGAAATTTTTCCGGAGTGTAGTTTTATAATCTCTTTTGCTATCGTAAGTCCAAGGCCGGTCGAGGCTGTACTTGTAGGGTTAATCTGAACAAATTTTTTAAAGATTTTTTTCTGATTTTCTTCTGAAATCCCTATTCCGTTGTCTTTTATTGAAATTTTTATATATTTCCCGTTATTTTCTGCACTTATTTCTATAAGCCCGTTTTCAGGTGTAAATTTTATTGCGTTGGATATAATATTAAAAAAGACCTGTTGTAGTTTTTGGTAATCGGCGGAAATCTCAATTGGCCGGTCTGTGTTGAGTGTTACCGTAATATTTTTTTCTTTATAAAGCGGATATAATATGTTCAAAACTTCCGTAATGTTGTTTTTTATTGAAAAATTTGTTTTATACAGCTGCATTGAGCCGGATTCCAGTTTTGTCATATCGAGAATCTCATTTACCATTTCCAACAGATTGATCCCGGCTATTTTTATGTCGTTAACGTAAGTTTTTTGTTTTTCGTTTAAATTTCCGCTAAATTCCGAACTGAGCAAGTCTGCATAGCCGATTATTGAATTAAGCGGAGACCTGAGCTGATGGGAGGTATTGGCAAAAAATTCAGATTTAACTTTATTTGTTTGAGCAATTTTTTTATTTTGCTCCCGAATAGTTTTGTTTGCTTTGCTGAGTTCATACATACCGGTTTGAAGCAGTTCTACCTGCATTTTTAAAACCGACGAAATTTCCGTATCCTTTACAAGCCCTGAAATAATCCGGGAAACAGATTTAAAAACAAGCGCTTCTTCCTCGCTGTATTCACGACTGTTGCCGATCACCAATTTTGCGTATGGGTAATTTTCTATTTTTAAATCAGATACAAGATATTTTGAATTGTTAAATTTCACCATAAATTCTTCGGGCGTAAGTTCTTCCGGTAAAACTGCTTTTTTAATCTTATATTTTAATCGTAAATTATCCTGATTTATAAAAAAAATGCAGGCTGTATCATAAGGCAGTATTTTTTGTAAAGCCGGAAATACTACTGCTTCAAAGTTCTCGCTATCAATTGTTTTTTCAAAAAATTCCCCGCAATATAGTGCGAATTGTTTATACGCGTCCAAGTTAATTCTCCAATAGTGATTTGTCTGCGTAGCCTATAAATTTCAGGTTTCTGTAAAATCCGTCATAGTCAAGCCCGTATCCGACAACAAACTTATCGTCAATTTCAAAGCCGTAGTAGTCCGGTTCAATGTCTGTGCGCCGGAATATTTTTTTATCCAGCAGTGCTGCAAATTTTGTTGATTTTGTGTGAAAGTTGCATTTTATAAAGTCAAGTAAAAATTTTGCAGTTAGCCCGGTGTCTACAATATCTTCCACGATAAGTACGTTTTTTCCGTTTAAATCCGGCAGTTTTATTTCGACCGCATTAACCTTTCCGCTTGTTGAAGTCGAATGACCGTAGCTCGAAAGCCGGATAAATTCCATTGTTAGAGGCATATCAAGATGTTTTACGAGTTCTGTCGTAAACATTACAGCCCCTTTCAGCACGCATATAACACATATTTCTTCACCTTTATAAAAACTGTTCATCTCCGCAGCTATTTCTTTAATTCTTGTTGTTAGCTGATCTTCACTGAACAAAATTTTTATATCGGACTGTTTAACTTTCATTTATTCCTCCCTTCTCCTTAATTTTAGCAGATGTGTTACCTGCTTATTCTTAACTTTAATTCTTTCACTTATTCCAAAACCGGGTGCCCACAATACTTCACTGCCGCGGCAAAGAAAAACAAGTTTATCTTTTTCGTGCGGCGGAACTTTTTTCCCGTTTAAATATTTTTTTAATTTTTGCCTGCCGCCGGCTCCCAGCGGGAAAATGATATCTCCGTCGCGTCTGGTTCTTAGAGTAAAATCTATTCCGTCTAAACACACAAAAGCTGTGTTGCCGTTGTCTGGCGGAAATTCCTCCGGGCATTCTCTGCATTCTTTCAGCGAAAACTCGTAATCTGAAAAATTATAAACTCCTATGCTTTTTATCATAACTTCTTCTTTATTTATCGGAGTTTTACTGATTATTTCAAAAGTTTTTCTGTTAGCAAACATGAATAAGTCGTTGCTAAGCGAGTATGTCCTGCCTGATTTTTCTGCGGAATTTTTTATGATAAATTCAAGTATAAGCTCTATTTTTTCTTTGTCATAATCAATTTTGTTATCAACAAGCATTTTTTTTATAATCCTTGTCTGAATAGCTTTATGCAACGAAAGAAAATATTGAGTACTGGTTGTTTCTGTTAATTTATTAAAGTATTCAGATGTTTCTGCCGCCAGTTCTGTTAAGGTATTTACAGCATTCAAAAATTCCGGATTAATATCTTTTAATACCGGGATAACCTTATGGCGGATAAGATTTCGTTTGTATTTTAAATCATTGTTTGAAGAATCCTGGTTTGGGCTAAGATTATTGTCTCTGCAATACTTTTCTATCTCTTGTCTGCTGACCTTCAGCAGCGGTCTGTAAAATATCTCTCTTGCCTCTGAAATCCCTGCAAGTCCGTCTAAGCCTGTGCCTTTTGCTATTCTGTAAATCAGGGTTTCCGCGTTATCGTCAGCGTTGTGGGCTGTAAAAACTATATCAGAGTTAAATTTTTCTGCACACCTTCTAAAAAACTCATAGCGTGCTTCTCTTGCTGCAGTTTCGGTTTTGGGAATATCCCGGCAAAGTGTTTCTGTATAAAATTTTATCCCTGTTTCTTCACAGAACTTTTTGCATCTTTCCATTTCCCGAAAGCTTTCCTCGCCTCTCCAGTTGTGGTTCAGGTGGATTGCTGTGATGTTTTCAAAACCCATAAAATGCATAACATGCAAAAGGCACATTGAATCATATCCTCCTGAAAAAGCAATCAAAACCGGTCTGGCTTT
>CALUYR010000151.1 GCA_944325045.1 Candidatus Gastranaerophilales bacterium | reverse complement strand
CCCCCCCGTATGCGTTGCTATTATTGGCTTTTCCATGCTTTTATCCTCCTTTTTCTTCCATTATACAATATTTCCTCTAAATTTCAAGTAGGGATTTCTTACTTTTTTCTCCGCGGTTCACAAAATGCAGCGTCAGGTAAAAGAGAAATTCGTCCTTGCTTAAGAAAAAGTAAGAGTGGACAAAGATTTAAAGACAAAATAGCAAAATAAATTTTTTACAAGGTTTTAGTATATTCAAAAGGTTCACTATAATATAAAGATGAATAATATTACAAACATTCACTGCAATAGCAGCCGCAATATACAGCCCCGCCGGAAGCAAACAAGCTTCCAAGGAGTTACACCGATAGAAAAACTTGGCAAAGATACGTTTGTCGGCGTAAGAAATACTTTGATTCAGGAAACTGCATTTTTCAGGGAACCGGAATTGATAGAATTTGTAAAACAATACATAACAACAACTCTTAAAGATAAACATAAAATTAATATCATTGACGGAGCTTGTTCTAAAGGTTATGAAACTTACACAATTGCAATGATGCTTGATGATGTGAGCAAAGAAATAAAAATTCTTGGTCTGGACATCGGGAAAGAGGCAATTAATGATGCTCAAAAAGGAATTTACTTTGTAAAGCAAATTCATGGTAATGAAGATACAGTATTCGCATACAAATTTGGATTAGCTGCTTATAATGATGATTATCTTGCATTTTCGCCGGAAACGCAGCTGAGCGCAAAAGAAAAATATTACAAAAAAAAGTTTAATGAATTTTTTGAGGCAATCCCAAATTATAAAGAAAAACGTACACTATTTGAATATATACGTGAAAAATTATTTCCAGGATTTACTCCGCATTTTGAAACAAAAGCATTTAAAATAAAGCCTGAAAAAGCGGAGAAGTGCCAATTCATTCCCGGAGATATCCGGAAACTTGACAGAATTGTTCCTGAAAACAGTGCTGATGTTCTTCTCTTCAGAAACGCACTCTATCACATGACAACGCAAGAAGCAGGTATGGGATTAAAGATTCCGCTCCCGGACAAAATTGTTATTCCGGTAGTAAAAGATATTGTAAAACAGATAGATAAATCAATTGCCCATAACGGACTTTTTGTAATAGGTGAACACAAGAGCGATCACACTCTTACAGCAGGCAAAACCTTATATAAAGAACTTGAAAATCGTAATTTCACACCGGTATTTTATAATCCGGACGGTTCAATGGCATATATATGGAAGAAAAAATAAAGGATAAAATATTCCTGAGTTTAGCGCTCAAATACAATAAAACACTAAAATTATTTAAAAAATCTAAGTAACGACGCTCCCAGCAGTTTACTGTATTCTATCGGCAGCAATGTTTAATAATTTATTAGTTTATAAGATCAATAAAACTGCTTACTTTCCTTAAATTCTTTTTTGATAAGACATTTAATTTTGAATTGATTTCATATATTAAAGCAGATTTACTAATATCCGGCCGGTAAACCGAAGAATCAAAAAAATAACTTACCAGATTTAATACTACCAAAAGGAGATAAAAAATGAAAATATCCGCAATAGCTGGATACTCAGCTTCAAATATTTGTAAAAAAATAAATGAAGTAGTATCAATCGAAAAAAAATTATCAGAAAAATATACCAAGAAAATCCTTGCACTGACTTTTCCAAAACAAGACTTGAATTTAGGTCTGGAACCATCAGTTCTGACAGTTGTCCCTGATGGAAAAAACGCAATAAAGAACAACCCGCAGTCAGAAGATTTGAAAAAATTAAAAATAGATTAATATCAGAAAGGATTTATAAAATATGATTGATAACGCAGTAAAAATAACTACCAATCGGCATTCCACAAAAACAATGCCTGCAAATAAAATCAGCTTTAAAGGTAATGCAAGCCAGACGGGACAAAAATTTGCAGAAGCCGCAGCAGAAAGCTTAAGAAAAACAATTGACGACTTTGATAAAATGAAAAAACTTGTTATTATAAACGGCAGCCCGCGAAACGATAACATAAGCAATACATACAAAGCTTTAATGGCTGAGGCTGCTTATTATAAAAACAAATTCCCGGAATTAGAAACAGAATATTTTAAATTACCGAAAGATATGAATGGCTGTTTCAATTGTAAAACTTGTATTCCTCATTGTGTTCAAAAAGGTGACAATTTTAAAGATATTGTAAATTCTATGGAAGATGCAACAGATGTAATGATTGGTTCTCCTGTATATTTAGATATGCCAACACCGCAAACAGTAGCATTTTTAACAAGACTAAATTGCATGGCAGAAAATACAGATCGTAAATTTTTTGCCAATAAAGCAATACATCTTGTAAGCACTGCATTTTGCAGCGGAACAAAAACCTGTATACATGCAATGATGGGGGCGTGCGAAATGTTAGGGTTTACTATCAAAGGCAGAAGTACTAGAGAATATATTGTAAAATGGGCAGATAAAAAACTAAGAGGCGGCCTATCGAAAAACGATGCCATCTGGTTAGAATAAATAATATTAAGAATACAACTTCCTCAAACAATGAGTTGACAACAGCCCCAAAAACCCGGCCGTAAAAAAGTTTAACTCTTTATAGAATTTAATGTCCTGATTTGTGAATATTTCTCTTGATTATTACAAAAGCTAAAATCAAGACTTAACGATATAAACCGCCGGTTTGAAGTATTCCAAAAAATCTTATAACTTTTGATATATGTGTTTAAATACCTGCATAAAGTTATTTTCTTTAAGATATTTATCTATAAAGGAATTTTTTGTATCATGTTCACCGATTATAAACAAACTGCCTGTTTTTAATTTGTTTGCAACAATTTTTACAAATTGTTCAACTCTGTCATTTTCAAAATACCCCAAAACGTTTCTGCACATCAAAATTGTATCAGAATTATCATTCATCCCGGCAAGTATATTATACATATCAGCTCTCTCAAAATGTACTCTGTTTCTTAGTATATTAGAGACTTTCAGTGTTTTGGAATTTTGCAATTTTATATCATCTCTTATATTCAATTGTTCTAAGGTTTCTGTGAAATACTTTGTATAATCATCAGAATGTATCTGGAGATTCATTCTGTCCGCAAGGCAAGTATTAATTTTTCCGCTGTTTGCTGCATTTACAATTTCTTCATCAATATCATAGGCTTTTATCGGAAAAAATTTTTCAGCATTTTTTAACGGTAAGTTTTCGAGTAAGGCGATAATTTGTGTATAAGCTTCTGAACCGTCAGATGAAGCAAATTGGATTATATTAACTCGGTTTTTATTGTAAAAATGCTGCTTTTCAAATCTTGCAAGCCTTTTCCAATCCATATCATCCCGGAAAAACCAACTGTTTGTCCCAAATTCATCACCATTTGGACATTTGTGATATCTGCCGGTCGTTCCAAATGCAATTGTTGGAACTTTAGATTGTACACATACACTGTTTGAATATATTTTCATACTTTATATAAAGTCTGTAAAAAAAAATTTTGCGGTTTTATATAGATCCTGCCTGCTTAAATATAAGTTATTGGAAATAGTTAATGATAGATTGAAATTTGTAGAATAATATTTACAATTTACAATTTGATAAATCCATTAATTCATGCTAGGATAAAAATGGAGATTAATCATAAGGAGACAAACAATAAAAATCAGACATTCACTCGTAATTACACTTCTAATAATATTATTAAATTCAGTATTTGTTTATGCTTATGAAAAAGATGGTGTATATAATTGTTCGTATCAAATCGATAAATATTCAACCGGACACGTAATATTCATGACTGATAAAGATGGGAATATAAAGCATTCAATGAATGCAAATTCACAAAGTTTATCAAGTTTAATCAATTCCGGTAAATGTTCATTTACACCAAACAGAAACTATTATTGTAAATATCCAAAAGGAGATTGTAATGTTAAATTCTTTGGAGGAGGTGGACACGAGGTTTTTTGTAACGGAATAACACCAAATACGAATGACGTATTAAAGGCTGCTGAAAAAGGCCGTTGTATAAAAAAATAAAAATTTTTATACAAAGCAATTCAATAGCGCGACGAAGCTGTCTGTGTTTATATACACCGCCGGGAAATCAGTTTTTCTGTATAAATGCAATATAAAATGATGGTTTTAAACAATACCAAATAAATGAAACGACGTAGGACGTGACAGAGCATTTTAAAACATAAAAATGCTGTATATGCATTACTTTTAGCCCTATGCAACTTTTCAAAAATATCTTAAACTACATATCAATTACCCACCTATTACACACACATTTTTTATTGAATAAAAAATCTACTTTAATTGCCAAATAACAAATATCAACATGAACATAATTATGCTATAATAAACACATGGCAAAGCGAACAGAGGCATTGGAAGTATATTTTTACAAGACAAGTTCAGGTAATGAACCTGTTAGAGAATGGCTTAAAGACTTACCAAAAGAAGATAAGCGTACAATCGGTTTTGATATCAAAACTGTTCAATATGGCTATCCTATTGGAATGCCTTTGACTAGAGTTTTGCATGGCACAAATGGCTTAGAAGAGGTTCGCAGTAATGTATCAAACGGGATTGCAAGAGTTATCTTCTATGTTGAAGATAATACAATGGTACTTTTACACGCATTTATCAAGAAAACTCAAAAGACACCGCAAAAAGATTTAGATGTTGCAATCAAACGTTATAAAGAGCTATGCAAAAGATAAAATAATTCTTTTGCCCAAGTATTTAGCGACTTTTTCTATTGTATTCAATGTGATTGAAGTGTTTTCCGGGTCTAATATACGGCAAATAGCTGTTCTTGAAGTTTCAAGTTCTTTTGCTAAGCGATTTACTGAAATATTATCTTCAAGCATTTTTTGTTCTAATGCGTAAGCAATAACTCTTTTTATTGCAACAGCTTCTGACTCTTGAAGCATATCTTCTTCTT
>CALUYR010000150.1 GCA_944325045.1 Candidatus Gastranaerophilales bacterium | reverse complement strand
TGCACTGACTTGTGCGCTTATTCCGCCCATGATGTCAAAGTTTTTTAAAAAAGATAAAAAAAATAACGTTTCGAAAAGCAATAAAAATGTAACATTTTCCGGCGGCTGCCAAAACGGTTCTGAAAAACTTTCAAAAATTTTCGGGGAAATAATAAATACCCGGGTTGTCCAAAAACTTGCAGATAAGTTTCACACAAAAAATTACGAAATGCACATAATTTCACTTACAGATATGCTTGCGACCGGGGCATTCATCAGGCAGACTGCAAAATCCAAAAAGATTAAAGAAGAAAGGAAAAAAGCGCTTATGTATAACGCCGGAATATCAACGGGATTATGTATCGGCGGAAGTTATGCACTAAACAGCATTTCTAAAAAATCAACCGACAAATTTATCCAAAAATTTACACAAGCAAATATAAACGATCCGAAACTTGCTACATATATTGAAGGGATTAGAATTGCAAAACCGGCTTTAATTATGGGCGGACTATACTACATAGTCATACCATTAATTTCGACTTTTCTTGCCGACAGATTTGACCCGAATGTAAAACACCGATAAAATCAGACCGGCGCTTTTGGAGTTGCTTTAGCAATTTTAAATAGCTAAAACAATCTTTATGTGCTAAAATTTTGATATGGAAAAACGTTTTAAAATCAGTTCAAAATATTCTCCTGCAGGCGACCAGCCAAAAGCGATTGCGGAATTAGTCGAGGGGCTTAACAACGGCGATGATGCCCAAACTCTTCTTGGGATTACCGGATCAGGGAAAACTTTCACTATTGCAAACGTTATTGAAAAAATTCAGAAACCGACACTTATTATCGCTCATAATAAAACACTTGCAGCGCAGCTTTATAATGAATTTAAGGAACTGTTTCCGGACAACGCTGTTGAGTATTTTATAAGCTACTACGACTACTATCAGCCGGAAGCTTACATACCCCGAACCGATACTTACATTGAAAAATCAGCTTCAATTAACGAGGAAATCGACAGGCTCAGACACAACACAACAAGAAGTTTATATGAAAGAAATGATGTTATAATTGTTGCTTCTGTCAGCTGCATTTACGGATTGGGGCTTCCTGAAAATTATTTTAAAGGATCTATTGAGCTGAAAGTAGGTGATGAAATTGACAGAGATGATCTGCTTAATCACCTGGTTCATGTTCAGTATTCCAGAAACGACCTTGTGCTTGAACGTTCAACTTTCAGGGCAAAGGGGGATGTAGTTGAGATTATGCCGGCGTACGAAAAAATTGTTACAAGAATTTGCTTTTTTGGCGATGAGATTGAAAGAATTATACGGATAGACAACGTAACCGGGGAAATTCTCGAAACACCTGATAAAGTGGTTATTTACCCGGCAGTGCATTACCTTTCTTATGATGAAAACGTCGAAGAAACAATTGCAATGATCAGAGAAGAATTGCAGCACCGACTTGTCGAACTGAATAATGAAAATAAACTTGTTGAAGCGCAAAGGCTTGAACAGAGGGTTAAGTATGATATTGAAATGATAAAAGAAATGGGATACTGCTCAGGGATTGAAAATTATTCCAGAATAATTGAAAGACGCCCGCCGGGATCTGCTCCGGCAACACTTCTTGATTATTTCAGAGGGGATTTTCTCACTGTAATTGACGAGTCGCATGTAACTCTGCCGCAGCTTAAAGGAATGTATCACGGAGATTCTGCAAGAAAAGATACGCTTATTAAATACGGTTTCAGACTGCCGTGTGCAAAAGATAACAGACCGCTTAAAAATAAAGAATTTTTCAACAAAGTTCACCAAAAAATTTATATATCAGCCACCCCGGGAGAATTTGAACGAGATACTTCTTCTCAAATTGTTGAACAGATTATCAGGCCAACCGGGCTTGTTGACCCGAAAATTTCAGTACGGCCGATTGCAACTCAAATTAATGATCTTAAACTTGAAATAAAAAAACGCTGCGACAAAAACGAAAGAGTATTGATTACAACGCTTACAAAACGTATGGCTGAAGATTTAACAGACTTTTTTATTCAGGAAGGAATACGGGTAAGATATCTTCACAGCGGAATACAGTCACTTGAGAGGGTTGAAATTTTAAGAGATTTAAGACTTGGTGAATTTGACGTACTTGTCGGAGTTAACCTATTAAGAGAAGGGTTGGACATACCCGAAGTTTCGCTTGTTGCGATAATGGATGCAGATAAGGAAGGTTTTTTACGATCCGAAACCAGCCTTATTCAAACAATAGGAAGAGCCGCAAGAAACGCTTGCGGAGAAGTTATTATGTACGCCGATAAAATTACAGACTCAATGCAAAAGGCGATTGATGAAACTGAACGCCGCCGGGAAATTCAAATTGCGCACAACCAAAAGTACGGGATTATTCCAAAGACAATTAAAAAACCGATTGAAAACAATCTGCTCGCGCTGGTAGCAAGTTACCGTGATCTTGAGGACATTGTGGCTGAAGAAATGGTTGATCTTGGAATAGATAAGAAAGATTTACCAAAACTTATTGACAAACTTGAAAAAGATATGCACAAAGCCGCTAAAATTCTGGATTTTGAGCGCGCTGCCGAAATCAGGGATAAGCTAAAAAAATTACGCGAGATGAAAGATAATTAACAGAACAAAAACAACATCTCAAGAATGCTCAATTAATTACTCTGACCTGCTCGATATCCGCACCAAGCATATATTACAGGAAGGAATTTCTGAGCATGAAGTTTTTCAATAAACGGGAATTTTGCTAAAATAAGTGCACCAACAACATCATCCACATTTGCGATTGCATCTTTTACATTAAGTTTTCGATCCGGCTCAAGATCGCGAGGATCGTTTATCTTATTAGAAAGGTGTGCACCTGCAATCATACCAACAGTAACACCAGCAATTGTTCCGCCAAGTTTTGCTGCTCGGTTATTCAAAACCCTGACTTTATCACTCAGCCGTAAAAAACCTTCGACTAATAGCAAAGGAATACAGGTATTCATTATCTGAAAGACAGCTTCTTTCCGTTTCCGGTCTCTTTTTTTACGAGGCTCGCCTATCATTCCGAACAATGCACCGGAAGAAATAGCACTTATACCGGTTACAAGCATTTCTTTTAAACCATAATGAAGATGTAATATAGATTTTAAAGTCGGCTTTTTACCGGTTTGCTTTTTTGCAAAGTATAAAAGAGGAACGGCTGTACCAAGAACTGCCCCGGCAGTAGCTTTTAACTTCGTTGAGATATCAACATTCTCTGACGTATGATATCTGTGAGCTATATATCCGCGTTTTACATCTCCATGATTTTTGAAGGCTGTATACGCTGTATTATCACTATTAATTGGTCTAATCATTGCTATGTACGCATGTAATTTTATCTTTCCAATTAGATTATATTACAAAAACAAAAAATTATTTTTTTTGCTTAATTTTAACAATTGCAGTATCACCGTTTTGCAGGTCAAGAGAATCAGGGCTGTCAGTAAACTCTATTAAAACCGGTATACCGCTTTTTTCCTGGGCATTTACAGTTTTAATGCTTCCGTTAAAGTGGCGTTCAGGATATTTTATTATAAAAATATCAACAGGGGTTCCGTTTTTTACACTGTCGGCATGGGCCGGGGAAAAATATGCTGCGACTTCTTTATGTGATGAATTTATTTTGGCAATGATGCCGTCCTTGGTTATTTTGTCCCCGTTTTTTAGGTTATTAAGAACAACAAATCCGTCGATAGGAGCATATATCTTAACTATTTGTGGAGGAACTTCTTTAACCTGCTCTGATTGAGCTGCTGCTGTATTTTTTATTTTCTTATAATCATTCAGTTCTTTATCGTATTCTTCCTGGGTTATAATACCGTCTTTATACATTATTGCGGCATTTTCATAATCTTCTTCCGCTTTTGAAATATTTTTTACTGAACGAGAAATCTGTTTAACCGGAGCTTGGGGAACTGCTATTTCTGCTATTACCTGGCCTTTTTTTACTCTGGCAGATTGTTTTACTTTTATATCATTAATTTTGCCGGAATTTTCAGCCTGAACCTGAACAGACTCAAGAACGATATGTGCATTCATTGTTTCTATATCAGCCGGCTGCTTCCGGTTAAAATACACTATCCCGGCAAAAAATACGATTATAATAACTATTAAAGATGTAAACAATATCTTTCTAACCATATACCCTCATAGATCCTTAAAACATTATCACTTATAATAGAATAACATAAATAACTCAAAAAGACAAATATTGTTAAGTTTATAGTACTTTTCCGAAAGGGTGATTTTCAGACGGTTTCAAAACTCATAATATTAACATAAAAAAAAAGCCGAAAGCGAATATACACCTTCGACTTTTATTTATAAAAAATTTATTACTAGTTATAATCCTTAATATTTAGATAGCAGGCATCAGCCTGAAGCTGCGACGGATCAGATTCTTTTGCACAATTTTTGTGATAATTGTACTCATCATATTCCTGCGCAAAATACATATTATTGTATTCTGTAAACTGAGGATTAGTAGAATAATCAATATAGAATACACTTTTGGCTGTAATATTATCATTTTTATCGCCAAAACCATTTTTTTCAGCATAGTAATTAATCGACATAGGTTCATCAGTAGTAACATAAGCATTAGATGCGCCTGGCGCAGTACCCCAGGAAATACGTTTTGCCTGATAATAAGGCATTGAAACAGAAGTATTAGCATCCTCAATACCTACACCTGATGTAGTGTTATAAACAATACTAGCAGAGACATATCTGCGATCCACTTCTGGGTATCCAAGAGGAATTACGGAAAAATCTTCCGTCACAACAAACGCGACAACATCAGCAACTTTATTTTCTTTCCACTGGGTAGTATTCGGGGTTGCATCACCATTAAGGTCTACTACTACTATATATCCTCTGATTTGAGTATCTACAGAAGCATCCATTTCATTTGATGCATGAAACTTAAATGT
>CALUYR010000149.1 GCA_944325045.1 Candidatus Gastranaerophilales bacterium | reverse complement strand
TAAAGACTGTAAAGGAACAAAATTGCCCTAATATCGGGGTAATTTAATAATTATTTACAATCAAATATTGAGGTAAGAAAATAATACAACATCTACAAAAATTTGTAAAGATGCATATAGCCCCCAGACTCTATTTAGAGAATAGAACCTTTAGGCACAACAGTAACCCCGCCGGGAGAAACATGGAAACCTCGTTTTTCATCTTCGGCGCGGTCGTAGCCGATTCTTATGTTTGGCGGAATTACAACATTCTTATCTATAATTGCTCTTCTTATCTTTGCGTAGCGGCCGACAGAAACATTTTCCATAAGAATACTTTCATATACTTGAGAATAGCTGTTAATTCGCACTTTTGGAGATAAAATACATCTGGAGATACTTCCGCCGGAAACAATACAGCCTTCTGACACCATAGAATTAGTTGCCATACCGACACGGTCGCCCTCCTGCCAGATAAATTTAGCAGGCGGATAATTGTAATTGAATGAACGCAAAGGCCAGTCCTTTGAATACAAATTTAATTCAGGATTGGCGGAAAGCAAATCCATGTTTGCCTGCCAATATGCATCAATACTACCTACATCTCTCCAGTATCCTCTTTCGGTGTCAGTAATCCCCGGAAATTCATTTGTAGAAAAGTTATATATGTATATATTCTTGCCATCGTTGAGAAGCATAGGAATAACGTTTTTACCAAAATCGTGATTTGAATTTTCAAACGACTCATCTTTTTCCAAAGCAGACAAAAGAACGTCCTTATTAAAAATATAATTTCCCATTGACGCAAGGCACATGTTAGGGTTTCCCGGAATTGATCTTGGTTTTTCTTTAGGTTTTTCAACGAAATTAACCAACTTCCAGTTTTCATCAACTTCTATAATCCCAAATTCAGACGCTTCTTCAATAGGTATAGGAATTGCCGAAATAGTAAGGTCAGAATTTTTATCTTTGTGGAAATCAAGCATTTGAGAAACATCCATTTTATAAATATGATCACCGCCAAAAATACAAACATAATCAGGATCTTCATCAGTTATGTGAAAAACATTCTGATAAATTGCATCGGCCGTTCCGCGGTACCAGTCCTGGCCGGTACGCATTTGTGCAGGCGCAAGATCAACATACTGATTTAAAAATGGTGACAATGCCCAGCCGCGTGTAATATGTTTGTTTAAGGAATCAGACTTATATTGTGTTAAAACTTTTATCTTAAAAAATCCCGAATTAATAAAATTATTCAACACAAAATCAATAATTCTGTATCTACCTCCGAAAGGCACGGCAGGCTTTGCGCGGTCTTTAGTAAGCGGCAGAAGTCTTTTGCCTTCACCGCCTGCAAGTATCATAACCAATGCATCATCTATTGACATAACATCTCCCTTATCTACTTTATATAAATTATACATCAAATTTAAAAATATGAAAATTTATTAAATTTTTATAATAATTTACCCAAGTACAAACTCTAATCGGATTTACACATCAGAACATAAAAAAAAGGGTTGAAAACATTCTCAACCCAAGCACAACGTATTTCCTTTCTAAACTTACACACTAACGAGAAATAATTAATTAAGCTTTTACTTTGCTGGCACCGTTTGCGCCCAAATAACCGGCGATACCGCCGACAATTGTACCCAGAAGTGCTAATTTACCGCTTTTGAACCTTCCCAAAACTGTTCCGAGAGCCAACCCCCAGGAAGCGCCGCCTGCAACATTACCTGCGATTTTCTTTCTTCTTTCTTTTCTGCCGACCGGCTGACCGGTAAAGCCTGAAATATTTTCTTCAGCAGTAATTCCGTCATACATTCCTAAGCTCAAAGTCTGCCAGAAACCGTGTTCAAAGGATCCGTCGCCATAAGAACGGATATCTTCCCTGAGAGATTTACCGGTAAACTGTTTATAAAGAGTTTCAGCCTTTGCCATTACATCTTCTTTATCAGCAACACCGTTTGGGTCAAATGCAGCTTGAACACTGTGAACATATTCATCTAATGCATTTTTAAATTGTTCCTGCTCGTTCTGTTCAATCTTTTCGTGAAGAAGTTCTGCAGAATGCTTAACTCTGTCTATAGGAGCATTCATTTTCAAGTCATTCTCACGCCATTTTTGTGTTTGATGTAAATTATTATCAATTATGCGATCCTGATTTTCTCTCATTGTAGAGTAGAATTGATCATAATCTATCGTTGCGCCGGTAAAAGCCGGGAATAAACTTCCGTTCATACTCATCATATCGTTATAACCTTCAAGACACGCAATTTGATTTTGATAGTTGTTAAGAATAGGATACATCATCATATTGTTCATTGCCAGACTGTCTGTACCAAAATTATAAGGACCTATTCCCATCAAAAAAGGATCCATAACCTAACCTCCAATTGAGTTATTAACCTACCTTACTTATATAAAAAATTTTAAGCCGTAAAAATTGCATCAATCAGAAATTATATTAACAAAACTTAATATTCTGATAAGTAAAGAAAGTTGCAAAACAGCTAAAAAGATAGTACAATACAGATCAGGAGCATTCCCGTGGCAGCAAGAGCAAAACAAATATTCAGAAGACTTTTTACATTTATACTATTTGCGGCATTTATAGCCTCTATGTTTATGTACCCTGCCTGGTACAAAAGACAGGTGAATAAAGTTAAGGGTATGTATTTTGTTGCTCAGGGGGATAAATATCTTAGGAAAGCCAAATTTCAGGAAGCAATTAACTTGTATCAAAAGGGGCTTGAATTTTATCCTGAACACTACGGAGCCTGGTTTAATCTTGGGAATATCTACGTCACTTATGAGGACTTTTATTCTGCAATAGACGCTTACAGGAATGCGATAAAATATAATCCCGATTACGTGCTTGCAAGGATGAATTACGGGATAATTTCATCTGAAAAACTTGGCGACTTTGACGGAGCGATAGAGCAGTACGATAAAATTTTGGGGATAAGAAGAAAACTGGTATACATTCCGTTTATATTCAACAACCTTACGAGTTATAAAACTAACATAGGTCTGGCCTACTACAATAAAGGCGTTGCGTACCGGCAGAAGTCAACATATATTGACAATGACGATGAAAACAAAGAAATTTATCTTCTTGAAGCAATAAAGGCTTATGAGGAAGCTGTAAAAATTCTAAAAGACGATTATGATGCCAGATACAACCTGGCGCTTGCTTACCATCTGAACCGGGATTATAACCTTGCCGGGCTGACATATTGCAAGGCAATAGAAATTGCACCTACTAATTATGAAGCTCATTACAACCTGGCGGTTTTGCTTAATCATCTTAAGTACTATAAAGAAGCGCTTACTGAAATGCATAAGGCAAATACGCTTATATCTGCCGGCAGCAGCGGTGACAATAACAGATCAAGATATGTATTTGATATTATGAATGACGTTACGCGCCGCATACTTAGCAGCGACGACGGAATGCATTTTTTATCAGAACAATTTGATACAGGAGAAAATTCTTCGACAAGCGGAATTACTTATGTTCATGGAAAAATTGTTGCCTCTGAAGATTTAGATAAAGCTATGCTTAAGAATTTTCAAACCTGCACCGCAAGATCCGTTTTCCGGGATGAAAATAATTTAGAAGATAATTAAACTCCACAAAGATTATATTTTTTAACCTTTAACAGCCCCCTCATTTTCACCGGAAATAAAATATCTTTGCATAGCAAGGAAAAATATCAATATAGGAATAGTTGCAAGGATTGATCCCGAGGCGATAAAACGCCAGTTAGAACTAAACATGCCCTGCAAATTATTTACTCCGACAGGAAGCGTATACATACTCTCCTTAGTAAGCACAATACTCGGCCACAAAAACTCGCCCCAGGAACCTATGAATGTAAATATAGCAAGCACTGCAAGCGAAGGTTTTACCATTGGGATAAGAATTTTCCAAAACAATTGCCATACTGAGCAGCCATCGACAATTGCTGCTTCCTCCATTTCTTTTGGAATTCCTAAAAATGCCTGACGCATTAAGAATATTCCGAATGCGCTCACCGCAAAAGGCATGATAAGCCCTATAAAACCGGCAGTATCACCATAACTGTCAACAAGATGTAACTTTAAAGTAATCAGGTACACCGGCAGCATAATAGCCTGAAAAGGAATCATTATCGTTGATAAAACAGAAAAGAATACTATTTTTTTCCCTTTAAATTCCATACGTGCAAGCGGATAACCGGCCATTGCAGACAGAACCAGATTTAACACAACTGTTCCTCCTGCTACAACCATGCTGTTTACAAAATATCTTATAAAATCAACACGCTGCCAGACGCCCGAATAATTTGCAAAGGTAAAATCCTGAGGAATAATAACCGGCGGATAGGCAAATATATTTTCGGAATTTCCTTTCAATGAAGTTGATATCAGCCATATAAACGGAAAAACAGAAATCAATGACACAAGAATCAGCATAAAATGAGATCCTGCATGCTTGAGGTTATTTTTCAGGAACGCAGAGGCAGAGGAATAAAATTTTTGGGAAATTGATTCTTTCATAATTGATACTTATTCCTTTCAAAGCAGAATACATTTATAAGAGATAACACCAAAACAATAGCCAGAAGTACAACCGCCATTGCAGAGGCATACCCGAGATCTAAATTTTCAAACGCACGTTCATAAATATAGTAAACAATAGTTTTGCTGGAATTTAACGGGCCGCCCTTTGTCATAACATAAATTTCTGCAAAAACTTTCATGGCGGAAATAGCGCTTATTGTTGAAACAAGCGCAATAGTCGGCATAATATGCGGGATTGTAACAGTCAGGTGCTTTCTAAAGAACCCTGCGCCGTCAATATCGCAAGCCTCATAAAGTTCTTTAGGAACAGTCATCAATGCGGCGAGGTATATTATCATATAATAACCAATTCCCTTCCAAATAGTCACAATTATGACGGAATACAAAGCTACATTCGGATCTGTAAGCCAACCGACAGACTTGCCGCCGAAAAGAGATACGATATAATTCAAAAA
>CALUYR010000148.1 GCA_944325045.1 Candidatus Gastranaerophilales bacterium | reverse complement strand
AAGGATTATTATCCTCTGGAAGAAAAGAATCTCGCAGGATTCCGGATACAAAAAGGACTGAAACCAAAGAAAACCGTTGTTGTTGAACCTTATGGCATTCTGTATGGTGAAAGACACTATCTTATAGCCAAAGAGAACGGCAAAATCAAACAATACTTACTTCACAGAATTTCGGATATAAAAATTACAGAGGAATACTTTACTCAGGATACTTCATTTAACCTGAAAAAATGGTCTGAATCATCTTTTGGGATTTTTCATGATAATCCGGTGCAGGTTAAATTAAAATTCACAAAAGAAATCGCAGATGATGTAATGAAATACAAATTCCACCCGACCCAACAAATAAAACAGCAGAAAAACGGGGCTGTAATTGTAACATTCAAATCCTCCGGCACAAAAACAATCCTGTGGAATATCTTTAAATGGGGTACAAATGTAGAAATCATTGCTCCGATTAAATTAAAACAAAATTATTTTAATATGCTACACGGTATTCTTAAAGAAAAATGCTAATCTAATTTTTTTTAATACTTGAAGTATCAAGGTATAACAGATTTTTTATTTCATCACACATCCAATTCCAACGATTTTTTATCGTTTCTTCACTCCAATCTTCTTTATAATTATCAACAATTTGCTGCGAAACCCTATAAGCTGTACAGCCGTCTTTGCAGTCTTTGTGTCTACCTTGACCATTGTATATCTGAAGTTTTATTGCATACTTATCATTTCTTGCCTTAATATTTCTTGCTCCGCTTAATAATGTTAAATTCCCGATAGTATTCATATATCTTGTTGCAGTTTGTTTATCAATATTCCAATCAGATTCAACATATTTTTGCGGTAATATATGGTCTAATTGTACACTGGACAAACTAATAAAGGTAGAATGATTTTCGCCTGTTTGATTATATTCAATTGATAATATTAATGGTTTTGACCATCTTCTTGAATATACATTTTCTGAGTTTAGATGTTCTAATGCTAATTTTTTGATATGATGTTTTTCAAGCATATTTTCTAACTCTTGATCAATATTTTGTATACTCTTTTTTTCTTTTATGTTCTTAATAACATTAAAAGAGGTTTGTTTGATTTTAGTCATTGTTTCACCAGCAATCCAGAATAAATAGTAGAATCTGAAAATCGATCTATACAGTTTCTCTTTTTCAGGATAATTTGTCATTTCTGCTGTGAGTACGATAGTTCGCCAATACATTTTCCAAGGAATATACCTAAGACTATAAATGACTTTATTATCAGTCTGTTCAATATCTTTTCTATATTTTTCTACAAATTCTTTAAAATTAGCAACTGCGTCATTAGGTGATATATTATGTTTCGCAAAATAATTTATCATTACTTTATCTAAAGATAATTTTGGGTTTTCTTCTATACAAAAGTACTGATAAAGTGTAAACATTTCATCAATGTTAATATCCTGCAAATCTTTTATTCCCTTTTCAATATCATTCCAATCAGCTAAAAATACCGTTTTGTCATGGTCATTGTCAATTTGTTTAAATAAAGAACTTTTAATTAGATCTGAAGAAAATAAGTCTAATCCTCGATTATTGATTATTTGAAACATTTTTATTGCAAAGGATTCATCTGTGCATTCTATATTTATAATTTTTACTTTATTAAATAAATATTCAACAAAATTATTTGCTTCTTCAATATTCATATTTTTAAGATATCCAGCAAATATTTTAGCAGTATTTTTAAATAACAATTTAGGATCATCCTCGTATTTTTTAGGAGTTTCAAATTGTAGAATATTTTCTATATCTGCATCTAAGACTTCTTTTTTAAAATCACTTTGATAATTAGGATGTGTTTGTAGTCTTAATCTTTCTCGGTCATTATCATTTCTTATACATTTTCCAACCATTTTGTTTGTTATTGCATTTGCATTCTCTGAATTTTCATTAAGGTTAGGAAATATTTTAAAAATCATATTAAACATTATCATTAATGTTGTTATTCTTTGTTGCCCATCAACGATATCTTTGTATCCTGTCTTTTTATCCGGAACCGTAATGATAGAACCGAGAAAATAATTTATATCTTGTTTAGCATCTTCTTTATTATTCGTAAAAGCTTCATAAATATCATTCCACAATTCATCTACCTCTGTTCTAGTCCAACGATATGGTCGTTGGTAAACAGGAACTTGAAATAAAGCTTCTGCACTATTAAATAAAGATAAAAGACTTTTACTACTAGCATCAAATATGTCAGAATTAATTGTTTCCATAAACCACCATTAAAATATTAAAATGAAAATAGATAAAATATTAAAATGAAAATAGATAAAATATTTATATCACAAATAAACTTCAATGAATATGGCGGGTAATGAATTTATAAAAAGAGAATTTAATCAGATTCAATCTATATAATCAGCATAAAAAACAAGAGAGAAATTCTCTTATTAAATTAAATATTACAAAAGCGTGTACAGTACGGATTTAGGCACCAAAAAAGAGGCTTATTAAAGCCTCTTGATTAAATGGTGGAGAATAGGAGACTCGAACTCCTAACCCCCTGCGTGCAAAGCAGGTGCTCTACCAATTGAGCTAATCCCCCTTGTACGTCTCAAGGTCTCGTGCTTTTTTTTAGGCACTTCTTTATTATACATGCTGATTTTTTTTTGTAAACCCCTTTTTTACTTCTTTTTTATTTTTCGCTCTATTTCTACCTTATAACTCTTTACTGTATGACGGCTGATTGACAATTTCTCTGCTATCGCTTCATTGTCCTCGCCTGCCTCCATTAGTCTGTTTATCTTCTCCTCAAAGGGTGTTAAGTTTTTTGAATCTTCCATTCTTCAGCCTCCTATAGAAAATTTTATTATAGTATAAACAATAAAATTCTTATATTACCCTTTTGGCTATTTTTTATTTATTTTATCGCGCTAAAATGCGTCCGTTTTTATTGGATTTTTGAATTTTGTAATGTTACCCTGAAATAATAGTTTTACTGTTCCCACAGGACCGTTTCTGTGTTTTGCTATTATTATTTCGGATTCTCCTTTATTGGCCGCCTTTGCAATCTCTTCCCCTTCGCCTTCTTCCGCCTTTCTATAGTACTCATCTCGGTATATGAACATTACTATGTCAGCGTCCTGCTCGATTGAACCCGATTCCCTTAAGTCCGAAAGCATTGGACGCTTATCAGTTCTGCTTTCAACCGCACGAGATAATTGGGATAATGCTATTACCGGGACATCAAGTTCTTTTGCCAATGTCTTTAGTCCTCGCGATATCGTTGATACAGCTTGAAAACGATCTTCTTTACTGTTACTGCCCTCCATTAACTGCAAATAGTCTATTATTACAAGGCCTAAATCCTTTTCTGCCATTTTTAACCGCCGGCATTTTGCTCTGATATCCGTCAGCGTACAACCAGATGTGTCGTCTATAAATATCGGCGCTCCTGCAAACTGATTCATCGCATCTGCAAGCTTTTCCCAATCCCGAGGCTGCATGTTCCCGGTCTTTAACCGCTGGGTGTCTACTTCCGCTACAGAACATAACATTCTCTGAACTAGCTGCTGTTTCGACATTTCTAATGAAAATATTGCAACCGGCGTTTTCGCCTTTATTCCTACATTTTGTGCAATATTTAGGACAAATGCGGTTTTACCCATTGCTGGACGCGCTGCAAGAATTATTAGGTCTGAACGCTGTAAGCCGTTCATTAATGCGTCTAATTCATAAAAATCCGTCGGAATCCCTAAAAGTTCATCTTTATGGTCATATCTATATTCTATGTTTTCATAGGTTTGCAGTACTAAGTCTTTTACCGGAGTTAAATCTGTAGTTGCCTTCCGGGATGCTATATCAAATATAAGTTTCTCGGCATTATCCAAAGAGGTTTCTATTGAGTTCATGTCATATCCAAACGATACTATCTCTGATCCCGCATTGATTAAAGCCCTTTTTATTGCTTTTTCTTGTATAATTTTAGCGTAATATTCAATATTCGCCGTTGTTATTGCATTAAAGCTTAAATCATTTATAAATGATCTGCCGCCGGCTGCCTCCAGTTTTGAACTGAAATTCAGCACATCACAAACAGTTATTATATCTATTTTCTCATTTGAATTAAAAAGCTGAAGCATTGCTTCATATATATATCTGTGCGCAGGTTTATAGAAGCTGTCCGGTTTTAACAGCTCAACAACTTTTGTAATTACCCGGGGATTAACCAAAATTGCACCCAGTACAGCTTCCTCGGCTTCTATATTCTGAGGCAGTAAATGTGATATATCTTTATTTTTTTCCTTCGACGGCATGCCCTAACCTCCTGTAATATTTAACATGATACATGATAAAGCCGTGAATTACATACATTTCTATCAAAACGATAATTATCTTAATCTTTATTTATTATTGTTAATAAATAGTTTTCTGCTAAAATAATGCTATGATTGATAAAAAGTTATATAAAATAGCTAAATATCTTACTGAAAACAATTTAACAATCTCTACGGCAGAATCATGCACCGGAGGTTTATTAAGCTCAAGGTTTACGGATATTTCAGGCAGTTCGGGTTTTGTAAAGCTTAATTTTGTAACTTATGCAAATGAGGCTAAGGAAGAAATTCTTTTTGTTTCCAAAGATATCTTGGAGCAATATGGAGCTGTCAGCCGGGAATGTGCTTATGCGATGGCTGAAGGTTTGCACAAAAGAACTAACTGTGATTTGGCTGTATGTACAACCGGCATTGCAGGCCCCACCGGAGGCACTAAGGACAAACCCGTCGGATTAATGTTTGTTTCTGTTTATTTCAAAGGAAACGTTGCTGTAAAAAAAGTTTTGTTAAACCCGGTTATTCCAAGAAAAATTATGAAATTTCTTTTTACGCAAAAGGCCATTGATTTTGCGTATGAGGTTATTTCATTATAATTTGTGCAATTAATTCCGGGTGTTTCTTGATCAGCTGCTCGGCAAAAACTTCAGCATCTATTTGCGTAATTACAATGGCTAGAAGGTCAT
>CALUYR010000147.1 GCA_944325045.1 Candidatus Gastranaerophilales bacterium | reverse complement strand
AGGCTGGTGAAAAATTATTCTTACTAACGTGATAAGAACCCAAATACCGATAACAGCCGCAAAAACTTTGTTATTACTTAGTTTCATGGTATTCCTTTTCGGTATTTACAAGCCACAAAATATCCTTATCAAGATGATCCTTAATTACTTTAACAACCTCAATTCCGCTAAGCATAGAATGATCCATGTTATTATATTTGTGCTGGCCGTTACGGCCGATACAATAAAGATTTTTGATTGAAGAAAGAAAATCTTTAACCTTATCAAAATCCTTATACACTCCGAAATATGCAGGATAAGCCTTTTTAACCTTTACCCTTACACTGTCAAGCACATCTTCTTTAGTAATAACATTAAGTTTTTCGAGCTCGGAAATCCCTAAATTAATCATATCCTCATCAGACATATTCCACATATCATCGCCTTCGTTACAGAAGTATTCAAGGCTCAGGAAAACCTTATTCTGAAAATCTTTAACCAGATAAGGCGACCAGTTATTCATAATCTGCATACGGCCTGCAGTAATATCATCTTCCTGAATATAAATCCAGCTGTCAGGACAAATATTGTTAATTGTCGGAATTTTCGTATTATTTTTAAGGTTAATTTGATTACAATAAAGCCCGACAAGGATATAATCTCTATATGGGAGCTCCCTTGCGATTGAGCGGACATCTTCGGGAACAACATCCCCCATGCCTTCAACCAAATCCTTTACCGGCATTGAGGAGATAAAATAATTTCCTCTGTATTCTTTTGTTTCGCCTTTTGTCAAAGCTTTTAAAGCCCTGATTTTTCCGCCGGAAACTTCAAACCCCGTAACTTTAGTATTTAAGTGGATAATCCCCCCCATGCGGACGATTTCATCTGCCATAAAATCCCAAAGCTGCCCGCAGCCGTATTTAGGATAAAAATATTCTTCTATCAGAGATGTTTCTTTTTGCGTGTTTGAAATTAATTTAAACGGAGAAAGAAGCGCATTTAATATTGCCTTTGAAAGCGACAAACCTTTAATTCTCTGTTCGCCCCACTCTTTTGAAATATCGCTTGGATGAAGTCCCCAGACTTTTTGGGTATATTTTTCAAAAAACATTTTATAAAGCACAGGCCCGAAGCGGTTTATCATAAAATCTTCAAGACTTACCTCAGGGCGTTTGATAAAACAAGATTTTATATAGCTCATCCCGGCAGAAAAAGTTCTGCCGATCCCCATATTTAAAATTGTAGATAATTTGAGGCTTATCGGGTAATCAAAAAACTTCCTGAGATAATAAATTCTTGAAACCCGCCGGCGTTTAAGCATTACACGATCAGTCTCATCAGGATCCGGGCCATCCGGGGAGACGGTAATTTTTCTGTTTAATATTTTATCGTCAATCGGCGGCTTGCCCTGGAGAGGGAGAATTTCTTCCCAAAAGTCAAGTATTTCCTGATTTTTAGAAAATAATCTATGCCCGCCAAGATCAATTCCGTTTCCGTTGTAGTGAACAGTTCTGGAAATACCTCCGACACAGTCGAGTTCTTCAAGAACCACCGGCAAAATATCATCTGTTTTAGTTAAAAAATTATATGCAGTACTTAACCCGGCAGGCCCTGCTCCGATTATAACTGCGACTTTATCTCTCATACTTGCATCTCCCCTGTACATCAATTTTACTACAAATATCCATTAATGGCAAAAATTTTACATGGAACAAACAATACAAAAAACCGCCAGGAAATCCTGAGCGGTTTTATATTAGTATAGCTTATTCAAAAAAATTAAACACTTGCCAAACTGTTAAATGTCAAATTATTTGCCGAGAATACATTATTAACGTCAGGCAAAATAGTTTCTTTGATATTTTTCAAATCTTCCTGCATCAAGCGTCTTGGAGAACCTTCTTCCATAGAGCTGTTTCTCAAAAGATAAGAAGGATGGAAGATTGTTATTGCCTTATAATCAACACCGTCGACAGTAACAGTCATCCACTTGCCGCGGACTTTAGAAATAGTTTGTTTTTTGTCAAGATTAACAAATGATTTTAAAGCAGTAGCCCCGCATAATACAATTGCGTCAGGTTTTATAATATCAATCTGCGCATCCAAAAACTTTCTGCAAGCAGCTTTTTCTTCGTCAGTAGGAACTCTGTTTTCAGGCGGACGGCATTTTACCGTGTTAATCACATACAAGTCTTTATCACGGGAAATACCTGCTTCCGCAAGAAAATCATTTAATAATTGTCCGGCTTTTCCTACAAACGGTCTGCCGGTTTCATCTTCCATTTCACCAGGGGCTTCACCGATAAGTACTATTCTGGCAGTGGAAGCATCGCCGTCACCAAAAACAATATTACTACGGCTGTTTGCCAATGCGCATCCGTTACAATTTTCACACTTTTGTCTTACTATCTCCAGACAATTTTTCTTCATCGTCACTCTCCTCTTTTTTAAATAAGCCAACGTTATATTTTATACAATATCTTCTTAATTCTTTAATAACAACATCCGAAAGTATGAATACCGCTATTAAATTCGGAACAGCCAGGAACAAAGTAAATGCATCTGAAAGATTAATTATACTTTTAAAGTTCATAGCGGAACCAATAATAATGAATATACAATATATAACCTGAAAAGTTCTTGTTGTCAATTTTGTATCACCGAACAAAAAAGTCCATCCTTTAATGCCGTAATAGGATCCGCAGAGCATGGTCGACAAAACAAAGCAGCTAGCCATGAAAGTCAATAATATCGGGAAAAACGGACAAACTGTGGCGAAAGCTTTCGAGGTTAATTCAATTCCGGCAAGCCCGGTATTTTGTAAATAAACTCCGCTTACAACAATAACAAAAGCAGTAGCAGAACCGACAATTACGGTGTCAACAAACGGCTGGAGCATGGCGATAAAAGCCTGAGCGACCGGTTTATTGGTTCTTACAGCAGAAAAAGCAATAGGAGCTGTTCCAAGTCCTGCTTCATTAGCGAACATGGCACGCCTAAAGCCCCACAACATACAGGCAAAAACTCCGCCTTCTAATGCCCGCGGCTTAAATGCTTCTGTTAAAATAATATGGATTGTATGCGGAAAATGTCCTATATTTACAATACAAATTATAAATGCAGAAAGCACATACAAAGAACACATTACAGGAGTAACTTTAGATGTAAATCTGCCTATAGCTTTAATTCCGCCGATAATTGTAAAATAAGTTATAACAGCAACGATTAAACCTAAAAGCCAGCTTTGGTTATGGAAAAAACTTGCCTCTCCGCCGGTAACTTCAGTAATTTGAGTAGTCATGGCATTTATCTGAAAAAGATTCCATCCGCCAATCATTGCAAAAATACAACAAACAGCGTAGATTTTTGCTAAAAAAGGTGCAAACGGCCCAATTATTTTATGATTTTTAAGTCCTCTCATAATATAATACATCGGCCCGCCGGCGACACTGCCATCTTTTTTATTTACATACCGGAATTTTAATCCAAGAAGAACTTCCGCGAATTTTAACGCCATTGAAAAAATTCCTGCAATAATCATCCAGAATATAACTCCGGGCCCTCCGATTGAAACCGCAGCAGCAGATCCGGCAACATTACCGATACCGGCTGAGGCTGATATCGTTGCCGTCAAAGCCTGAAACGCAGAAACTTCGCCATGTTTTTTGCGATGAACAACGTCTTTGTGCTCATAATTCTTAGTTATAAGTTTTATAGCGTGCTTAAACCCCCAAAAACCAATAAATCTTGTTCTGAATGTAAAATACAAAGCAGCAGACATTAACAGTACAATAAGAAATTCAACTCTTACACCATGAATTGTTACTGAACTGAAAATTATCCCTGAAATTTTATCGGCTATAGGTGACAGCAAGCTGTCAATTGCGCTATCTAAATTCATACAACTATATTAACACAAACATGACAATGTAATAAAGTTCATAATTTCAGCGGCCGGATAGGCAATCTGATATTATACATAACATAAAGGCAGGTTTAAGAACCCACCATTATGTTATATCTAATTATTAAAACTTATAAGGATAATCATCCTTGAACTCCCATCCATCAAGTTCAAGAAGGCGTGAACAAAAAAGACCATTCAATTTACAAAATTCTAATACCTGCGTCCGATTATTTCTTGAAGCAACCGGGATTAAATATGTCCCCCAATATTGGTTTGTCTTACCCAAATACTGAAGATTATATGGCGGCAAACACAACATAAAATAAAAACGATCTATAGCGCGAATATTAGGATTATTTTTTCCATTTGTATCATAATGAACATCCAGACATGCGCCATTTGCTATTGCTGCGACGCTGCCATCATTAAAGTAAAGAGCCACATAATCCAAAAAGTTCGGATCTTTTTCAACTACCTTAGCATATTTTATGTATGGAAGTATATAGGTATTTAAAAATGCTATAGTATCTTTTGCTCCGGCATCTTTATCATACTGAATATTTCCATTTTCGTCATACACAGGGTTACCGTCTTCATCTTGCGAAAAATTAAACAATGGTTTTGTCCAATACTTGGGTTCACCATAATCTTTTTGTGCCATTAATAAAGCCTGCTGCATTGTACTATTAAATTTTTTCAGTCTTGAAATAGTTTCTGTTTTCCTGCCATTGGCAATCAACGTCGGCAGGGTTAATGCCGCAACAACGCCAATTATGCCAAGCGTGATGAGAACTTCTGCAAGAGTAAACGCGGGGACGAAGCTCTCTTTTACATGACGCTTCGCTGTGCGAGACGCAGAGGATATATTGTTGATGTTTTCTGGCGACGGTATAATCTTTCGGGGGCAAGATCCTGAAACAAGTTCAGGATGACATAATTGCTTAGACAACCACCCAGTAGCGCTTTCTTTTTGCATACTTTTTCTTTCCGCTAAAGAAAAAGTATGCCACGCGAACAAGTCGTTCATTGCGCTTCGCTCACATTCTCTGTTGTTCGCGTTACTTCGAGTTTCGGACTCCGTCCTCTCTCTACACAAAATCCGCAGTTCAGGATGACATAATAGCCTGACCAGCCCTCCAGTCTTGCTTTCTTTTTGCTTACTTTTTCTTTCTGCTAAAGAAAAAGTAAGTTCAGGATGACATGGGGTTAATGT
>CALUYR010000146.1 GCA_944325045.1 Candidatus Gastranaerophilales bacterium | reverse complement strand
AAATAATATCAAAATAGCTTGCAAGAAACGCGGCAATTCTATGATTAGTACTTACTATGTCGTTTCTTTTAAGGGCTTTTGCAATTTGTTCGTAATATGAGGCAAAAGGCTTGTCTTTTATCAGCATTAAGTTTCTTTTTATAATATTATTTTTAAGTTCAGCAGGGTATGGAGAGGAAATTTTATTTTTCATTGTCATAAGCCAGCCGCTTGGATCATAAAGAATATTTAAGTTTTTCAGAGTATATAAAAAACAAGTTGTATACCCATTTGCGGGATAATGCTTAAACCAGATATTCTCAACAGTTTGTTCAAACCAGTCTTTGTTCCAGAACATAATATCAAGCTGTTTATCTAATTTATCGACATAATACTCATCGCCGGCCCCAAAATATTCTCCTCCGACTTCGAATTTAGAAGAATATTTCATCGCAATTTTTTCTCTTTTATCTATTGGAATATCTTTTGAGGTGAAGATATAGATATCTAAATCAGAAGAGATATCGCTTGTTTTTGCAGCAGATGACCCGCCAAGACCTATTGCGTATGTCTCGTCAAGTCCGGTGTATTCGTTTATGATATTTTGAAATAAATTTGTATTCATTTTGTATTTAGCAAGGACATTTTATAATAAATATCAGAATAATAAAATAAATTATAAATAAAATTTTTAGTGTGCTGTCTTTTTCAAAAAAGTGAATAGGATCGTCATTATTTGCTTTATTAATAAGAAACAGTAATCGAAATATTATCAAAGTGAAGGGCAGTACTGTTATGTATAATAAATCCGTTCCTGCACGTTCGATTGTCTGAATATCCAATACATAGGTAAAATAAAATGCAATTGATAATGTTGCATTAATTATCACAAATTGATTGATTAAATTCTCGTCAAAATCTTTAAGAGAAGCTCTGTATTTAGACTTTTCAGTTATTAATTTAATTTCTAGTTTCCGTTTTGAAAATGTAAAGAACATCGAACAGAAAAATGTAAGTAATATAACAAGAGGTGAAGGAATGACCGCAATAGCAGTACAACCTGCTAATACTCTTAATATAAATCCAAACGCAATACAAGCCGCATCTATTAATGCTATCTTTTTAAGTTTTATTGAATAAAATATATTTAACAACAAATACATTAAAACTATGCCTAAAGTGGAAATTCCGATGAAGCAGGCTATTGTGCAGCTTATTGTAAACAATATAACTAAAACAAATATTGCAACCCAAATAGGCAGCCTTCCGCTTGCAATTGGGCGGTTACATTTTACAGGATGTTTTCTGTCGTTTTCTTTATCTATTATATCATTCATTATGTATACTACAGATGATATAAGGCAGAAAGATACAAAAGCCAGAATACTTTTGAAAAGTAAATCTGTGTTAAACAAATTTTTTGAAAATAATAATGGTATAAATACTATTATATTTTTCAAATAATGATTCAGTTTTAGCGTTTTTAATATTTCTTTAATCATTTATAATTTCCCGTGATGTAAGCTTACAAATACAGACCAAATTACTATTACTAATAGGTATAAAGACGTATAAATTTTGTATTTTTGTAATTCTTGTAAATTGAAAAATTTGTCTTTTACAAATACTTTGAGGACTTGCATAATAACCATCGCTATTGTTGTTATTATTGCCGCATAAATCATAAAGATAAAAACATTATATACTTTATCTGAATACAAATTTAAATAATAATTAATCTTAAATATCGTAAAGAAATTTATTATTATTTCATAAACAAGTAATTGAATTAATACAATATAGCGAATTACTCTGTTGGCGTATTGCGTTAATATAGCCATAAGAATTATTAAAACCCCAATAATATTTTGTGAAAATAAAAATGGTGTTTTATTACAATAGTACAGGCTGAAAATTGTCTGTAATATTATCGGGGTACAAAAAATATATATAAAAGAAGAATATTTTTTGAAGAAATTTTTTATGTATGAATAGGCTACAAATAAGTATGTAATTATTATTGATATAAATTGCCAAATTAAAAATTTATTTGAAATAGAAAAACTTGTATCAGCAAGTCCGTTTCGGTAAGAGAAATGAACAACCTCCGGGCTGAATTTAAGAGCCGTAAAAGAATTAATAAACAATCCAATGATAATATTTTTTATAGACTGTAAACTTATGTTAGTATTGACATAAGTTAGTTCACTATATTCACTCTTATGAATAATTGAATCATAAATTCCTTTCAAAAATACAGGCGAACTTGAATATGCCAGTTTTTGCACTAATACTAAAAATGCTAACCCGACAAGAGTAAATAGTATTATTTTTGCAAAATCAATAAATGTTTTAGCAAAGTTTTTATTATAATGAAACATTAAAAACAGAAAAATAATAAACGGTGCTATAATAATGTTCGACAAAACTATGCCGATATATGCAATAAGATAAAAAGAAATAATAAGAATATTTTCCAAGCTGAGATTTTTTTCAGGATTTTTGTGCAGTTCACATAAATAATTTAATAACAGTAAAAGGAAAAACATTGAGAATATATAAGATTCCGGAACAGATGTGAATATAAAAGTAGAAAAGCTAAATCCGTATATTAATGCCCATAGGATAGAGGCTTTATTGTTATCTGTAATGTTATTAATAATTTTATATATTAAACATACATTGCAGGCTGAAATTATAGATTGAAAGATTACAATAGAATATATTATATTGCCGACAAATGCGTTTATTAAAGAAGTTAAGGGTTGAAGAAGCACCAACATTAGCGGATGAACCGCAATACGATAATGTTTCCCGGGGTCTATAATATATCCAAGATCCGCAACTATTCGCGGAGTATCTGCATTATAAATAATATCCCACGTTGATGCTTTAATACTTTCATGACCGTATGTTAAACATAATCCCAAGAAAATATAAACAAATAAAAATACAAAAAACAATAATAAGTATATATTCCATTTTTTATATTCTTTTAGCTTTTCTATCATTTATTTCCCCTATATTACTGTCTGTTTTTTAAACTGCATTTCATAAAGCGCTTTATAATGTCCGTTTGGAAGCTGCATTAATTCTTCATGAGAACCAAGTTCAACCAATTCTCCGTCATTTATAACAGCAATTCTGTCGGCGTTTTTTATTGTTGAAAGCCTATGTGCAATAATAAAGACTGTTCGGTTTATCATTAAATTGTCCATAGCTTTTTGTACAATTGCTTCCGACTCATTGTCCAATGCAGATGTTGCCTCGTCTAAAATTACAATAGGCGAATTCCTAAGCATTGCACGAGCTATTGCAACCCTTTGTCTTTGCCCTCCGGATAAGGTTAATCCTCTTTCTCCAAGCATTGTATCAAGCCCGTCAGGAAGTTCCGCAATCATATCTTGCAAATGTGCAGATTTTATTGCCTGCATAAGTTCTTCCGTTGTTGCGTTTGGATTTCCCATCATAATATTGTCTTTTATTGATCCGGAGTATAAAAAATTATCCTGAAATACCATTGAAATATTATGCCTTAATGATTTCAGCGAAAAGTCTTTAATATTAACCCCGTCAAACTTTATTGCCCCTGATTTTATATCGTAAAACCGCGGCAGTAAATTAACTAATGTAGATTTACCCCCTCCGGAATTTCCGACAATTGCAAGAGTTTCGTTCTTCCGGATATGCAGGTTTATATTTTTAAGAACCGGCTTGTTCGGCACATATTCAAAAGTCACATTTTCAAAATCAATTGAGGCTTTTAAACCAGTCATTTCTTTAGGATTTTCGCAATCTTTAATTGCAGGTTTCAGATCAAATAATTCAAAGACTCTGCCCATTGCAACAAAGATGTTTTGTATTCCTGTTAAAGTTCCGCCTAAAGTTTTTACCGGCTTGTAAAGAAGAAGCAGAGACGTTACAAAAGACGCAAAAGCCCCGGCCGTCATATGATTAGTGTTTATTAAATATGTTCCGTAGCCTAAAACAACAGCAATCCCAATAGATGCAATCAGGTACATCATTGGAGACATCCAGGCTACACGTTTGGTTAATGCCATGTTAATGTTAAATGATTTCCAAACCTGATCTTTAAAATACTGTTCCTGCCTGTCTTGTAGGTCATAAGCTGCCATAACTTTGTTACCGTTATATGTTTCGTTGATATTAGTGGTAATATTCCCGCCAATAACCATATTTTTGTTAGAAGTTTCTCGAATTCGTTTTCTTATTAGCGCAACCGGAACAAATGCGATACACAGAACCATCACCCCGACAAACGCGAGTTTCCAGGAGCTGTAAACCATAACGGCAATCAATCCTAATGCTCCGCAAAGACTCGTTGTAATAGTTTTTATTTGTTCGACAATCCCGGCTGACGCGGTGGTTGGATCGCCCATATAACGTGAAATAACAATTCCTGAAGAGTTATCATCAAAAAATTGCGGATGCATGTGAATCAGCCTGTGAAACAAATCAAACTTAACATCATTAGTAATTCTCTGGCTAGTCCAGGCGGAAATATAATCGTTCAGGTACCTGAGAACCCCTTGTACCCCGGCGAAAAGGATTACGCCAATCGGAATAATGAAAGCCATCTGTAAGCTGCTGATAGAAAGACTGTTGTTAAGAAAGCTGAACTCAAAAGCTTTCCCGCCTACAACGTAATCCATATAAGGTTTAAGTGCAAAGGCTGTAACACCGTCTAAAAGCCCGAGAGGGATTGCGATTAAAAAACCGATCGCAATACGAGGAATATAAGGCTTAATATAAGGGAAAATTCTTGATAACAGCCAGGAATATTTGAAGGAATTTTGAGCGGAAGTTGCCGATAATTTGTATTTATTTAACTGCCTAAACTCTTTAATATCATTATAAATAGGAGTCTGTTCCGCATACTTCCACCAAAGATTCGTATAGCTGTTTTTGCAGGATTCATTTAAGGGCTTTGGGCCTATAAATGTTATAATAGAAGGATTTTCTATATGTGCTTTAAATTTTTTATATTCATTTTGAGAATGTTGGGAACAAGATAATGTTAACTTGTTAGAATACCAATCTTCTGTGTAGTTCCATTTCAAATCAAGAATTTTACAATCATCTATTAAAATGTTTAAGCAGTCT
>CALUYR010000145.1 GCA_944325045.1 Candidatus Gastranaerophilales bacterium | reverse complement strand
TTGTACATCTTTATAACCCAATCCGGGGAAACATCTGATACAAATCAGGCTTTGAAACGAGCACAAAAACTGGGAATGCGCACACTTTGCATTACAAATAAAAAAGATTCTACCATCTGGAAAGCGGCAGACTTTAAAATTGACTTCTGTGCTGTAGATGAAAAAAGTATTTCTGCAACTAAATCACTCACGACCCAAATGTTATGCGTAACATTGCTTGTGCTTAAGTATGCGGCTCATAAGGGAATGGATATTTCCGGATACATTAATGAGTTGAAAGAACTGCCAAATACTGTAAATAGTGCGCTTGATATGCATAAGGATATCAAACTTGTTGCAAAACAGCTTTCAAAGCACAAACTTATTGTCGTTACTGCAGACGGAATTTCTTATGCCATTGCAAAAGAAGCTTCACTCAAAATTAAAGAAACGTCTTATATCTGTACTTTGTCAAGCATTCTGGGTGAATTTATGCACGGACACGTTGCTGTTTTGAACAACAAGTCAGCCCAAATTCACATTGCGGTTGAAAAGTTAAGCGAAACAGCAGTAAAAAATTTAAACAAAATAAGAAAAGAATATAAAGTTCCTCTATGCCTTATCGGCGAACAAAGCCAAGATATTAAAACGGATTACACGATAAATGCAGACTGCAGCGGAGCAGTAAATAAATCGTTTGCGCTTGTGGTTATCTGCCAGTTACTTGCGCTTGAAATTGCCAAAAATCTCGGCAGAAACGTTGACAAGCCGCACGGACTTAACAAAGTTGTCAAATAAATCAGACACAAGGAGCTACATTGCAGAGCTTAAAAAATTTCTTGACATCAAAAAAAAATATTATAATTCTTTTGGGTATATTTTTATTAGGGCTAATAGCCAGAATAATCTGCATATTCCTTAAGCAGGATATTTTTCTTGATGAGGGCTTTACAACAATTATATCCGCATACAAAGACTACTGGTTGCTCCCTGCGCCTGCCGGAGTTTATACAGGGTTAGAACTCAAACAGTTATTTTTTGGACTTAATCCTGCTATTAGCGCCGCTTTAAGCGACATCAGTAATCTCTACAAGTTTAACCAGGATCCTTCTCATACTAATTTTTACTATACACTTTACCGGTTATGGTTCATTGGAAAAGCAGACTTTCATCTTAAAGAATTTATTGTCCATGGCTGCATGCTGAACCTTTTATTCTTTACCGGAACATTTATTTACCTTTATAAAATTTTGGCAAAACTTTTTGAGAACAATAAAGGAATTATTGCATTCGGGCTATTTACTGCCAGCATAAGCCTTGCGGGAATTTCCAACACAATTTTTATCAGACCCTATGCTTTGCAGGAACTATTTTTTACAATTTCAACATACTATCTTATTACAAATCTTGAATACATCAACGACGAAAAACATACATACAAAATAAAAGACTTAGCCGGATTTTCGCTGGTAATTTCCTTAACTCTTCTCACCGGATTTTACGCCGCAATACTGCTTGCATTATATGCCGGCTGGATTATCATCAAAGCCATAACAAGAAAAAATATTTCAGCTCTATACTTTACAATCACGGCTGGACTGATTTCTGCTTATCTGGTATTTTTATTTTATCCCGGCATAATTTATGCTTTTGGAAGTGAGCGCGCGCTTCAGACTTATTCGGCCTTTACTGACATCCAAAATTTAAAATATCTGCTTGCACATTCTGCATTAATTATCCTCAGATACATTTACTGTATTCCGGTTATAATTCTTCTTGCATATTATATAAGTAAGATCAAAAAAAATCACATTATAACACAATTCCCCAAATCCCGCTTAATAATTCCGATCCTGATTATAAGCGGAATTTGGGCTGTAATCGTACTATATATTTGCCCTTACAAAACCTTACGATATATTATGCCGGTTTGCCCGCTGCTGACACTTATATTTCCTTACCTGGCAGGATTTAATTACAAAAAACGGGCATTAATCGTATGGACTTCCGTAATATTTTTATTAAACTACTTTATCGGAATTTCTGAAGTTTTTGGATTACAGTACAGAAAATTCATACTGCTGCCTGCAAAAATTGATTTTCTGCAAAATCAGCATTATGATCGTTTTTTATTTATTAAGAACCCTGATTTACCGGTGTACATAATGGGTGACGGAATAGTTATGCCGAAAAATATTCTTCCGTATCTTCCGGATAACCAAAAATATATTGTTACAACAATTACCCCTGAAAACATACCTTACAATCATTTTTACACCGTAAGAGTGCTAAACAAATCCCCTTTCAAACCCAAAGCGCTCAACAGTGAAAAATATAAACTTATCAATGAAAAATACGGATGTTCTGACGGGTTTGTTTGCGAAGAATACACAAAGAATTAAACCTGGCAGCGGTTAGTTTTTCGTGTTATCATTGTGATATGAAAACTCTTAAAGATTATGCCAACGAGATTAACAAATGCTCAAAATGCGGTTTGTGCCAGTCTGTTTGCCCCGTTTATAAAGTTACCGGCAACGACTGCGCCGTTTCCCGCGGAAAATTTGTTATGCTTGACGGAGTAGTTAAAGGTGACCTTAATTTAAATAAAACAATAAATAAATACCTTGAAATGTGCCTGAAATGCGGGAAATGTAAACAGTTTTGTCCAAGCGGTATTGATGCTTGCGAAATTTTTAAAACCGCAAAACACGATTACCTGCAAAATTCTTTTGAAGGTAAAGTCGTACGCTTTCTACAGTCTGAGAAAATTTTTGATAATATAATAAATGTTCTTTCAAAATTTAACAAATCACTGCAAACAGAAGTTCCTATAAACCCGACAGATACTGTTCTATTCTTTAAAGGCTGTGCTAATCAGGTGTTTCCGTCAAGTGAAATTTCCGTAAAAAAAATTCTGAAATCAATTAATATTGCTGTTATTGACAAAGATTTTAAATGCTGTGGAGTTCCTTTTGCCTCAAGCGGCAATCTTGAAAGATATAACGACGTGAAGAATTATAATCTTGAAATTATTAATAACACCACCTGCAGCTGCATCATTACAGACTGCGCAAGCTGTCAAGACGCTTTGAATAATTACCCGGGAATTAATAAACCTATTATCACAATAGGGGAATTTCTGGCGAAAAAAAATTTAAAATTTAAATTCAAAAAGCCTCTGCGAGTAACTTTCCATAAACCTTGCCACCTTGAAAATGACGATTTTGTAAAAAAACTGCTTTCTAATTGCGAGAATGTTGAATATGCACAAATGCCTGATTACGACAGCTGCTGCGGATTTGCAGGTCAATTTGCAATTACAAACAGAAAGTTATCTCAACAACTTGCAAAAGAAAAAATTAATAATGCACTTTCAGTAAAGCCTGATATTATTTTAACAGCCTGCCCTGCCTGCATTATAGGATTACGGCAAGGGCTTGCTGGCGTTAAAGGGTTATCCTTCAACCCCCCGCAGATAAAAAATATTTCAGAATTTCTTGCCGACGGTATAAATTAAAAACACTGAATGCCTGCTTCACAATTTAGCGGTTGTAAATAATTGTTTAACCATCAAAATCACACGTTAAGCACAAGGGGAGGCTAATTTTCACCGGCTTCTGCCGATTGCTCTTTTGGGATTTTTCTTCTTATTTCAAGTTTTGTTATTCTCGCACCGTCAATTTCTTTTACGATAAATGTAAGCCCTTTGAACTCAGCCTCATCATTAACTTCAGCAAGTCGTCCTAACAGTTTTACGACTAAACCGCCGATAGTGTCGACATCGTCATCTTCCAAGTCATCTTTATCTAGTTTAAAAAATTCCGAAACTTCATCTAAACGCATCATTGCATTTGCTATGTAGGTATTTTCACCTATTTCTTTAATATCGCACTCTTCTTCTTCGTCAAACTCATCCTGAACTTCTCCGAAAATTTCTTCAAGAACATCTTCAAGAGTTATGAGCCCGGAAGTGCCTCCAAATTCATCCACGACAATAGCCATTTGACCTTTGCGTTTTTTAAATTCAAGAACAAGATTGTCCATGGTGATTGTTTCCGGCACAAGCAAAACATCGCGCAAAATATTTTTAATAGGACAAACTTCATCCTTAATAGAAAGAGAATAAAGATCCTTAACATGAACAAGTCCGATGATATGATCAATATCTTCATCATAGACCGGATAACGTGTATATTGGCTTTCGGAAGCAAGTTTATTTAAATCTTCAAGATTCATATCTATCGGAATACATACCATATCAGTACGCGGTACCATAACCTGTTTGGCTGTAAGGTCAGAAAATTTAAACACATTATGAAGCATATCTTTTTCTGTTTCATTAAGAACACCGCCGTTATAACTTGCATTAACAAGCATATCAAGTTCTTCTGTAGAATGAACCAGTGAAGCTTTATGCGAATGCGGAATCTTCATCATTTTCAACACAAAATTTCCAAACCCGTTTAACGCCCAGATAAACGGCCCGAATATGAATGTAATTCCCTGCATAGGTCTGGCAACCCAAAGTGCAGTTTTCTCGGTATATTCCAACGCTATAGATTTTGGAATCAATTCGCCTAAAACTACATGCAAAAAGGTTATCAAAGCAAATGATAAAGTTGCAGAAACCGTATGTGTTGCAATAGTTTGATTTATTCCGGGCAGAAAAACAAACAACGGTTCAATTATTTTTGCCAGTGTAGCTTCTCCGACCCAGCCCAGTCCGATACTCGAAATCGTCACACCCAGTTGAACTGCCGCAATAAATTTGTCGAGATCTTTTATCGCTTCAAGTGCAATTTTTGCGTTAAAGTTTCCCTCTTTTACCAACTGTTCTATACGTGTTTTTCGAACCTTTACCATTGCAAATTCAGAGGCAACAAAAAAACCGTTCGAAAACAATAATAAAACTATGATCATTATATTAAATATTATACCAGTATATTCGCTCATTAATTCTTCTTTTATCCTTTAAAATTCTTTTTATAGTAACAATTATAATATTAGCAAATAAAAAAAGCAATACTGCCTAATGAAGTTCTAATTCCCGCAATTGTGTATAGAACATAAGAGAAAAACCTTTTGTTGTCACAATATCGATAATTTTATAAGGGTTTGTGGAAGAAACCAAAGACGGTGAATTAATAT
>CALUYR010000144.1 GCA_944325045.1 Candidatus Gastranaerophilales bacterium | reverse complement strand
AAAATAATAGAAATGTAAAAGTACAATGAGACGAAAACTTACGTTTTCGTGAGTGCGCTACCCCTCTCCTAGAAATGTCCCCCGGACATTTCGTCGTCGGCAGAGTGCCAATCGCCCTTAAAAAAAAAAATAATAGAAATGTAAAAGTACAATGAGACGAAAACTTACGTTTTCGTGAGTGCGCTACCCCTCTCCTAGAAATGGCCCCCGGATATTTCGTCGTCGGCAGAGTACCAATCGCCCTTAAAAAATATTGGTTGTATAGTACAACAACGTGCCAATTACATTTTTTATTAAGGAATTTGTATTAACTTGTCAAGTTACATGATTTATTTAGTTTTAGGGTTACTCTTACTTGCTTCCCCCTACTTCCCGACACCTACTGGGTTTTAGGGCTACCCCGTTCAACAGTCTGATCGATCTGTTTGAGGTGAGCTTCTATACAGTATAGTTACTTATGTTTGCTGAAATGCGACATAAGTTTTCCTATTCCGTTGCGCATTTTTAATATAGGATTAGAAGTATGCGGTTTTTCACTTGATACAAATTTATCAGGTTGATTGCTTTTGGCAAATAATGTTCTTTCAGGATATCTTACAGGTTCTTTATAAGCAATCGGTTTTAATACACTTCCGATTGTTGAAACAGGATTATCTGATATTCCGAAAATTTTACCCATGTATTTTTACTCCTAATTTACTTATATTAAAAAGGCGACACCCAGATTCGAACTGGGGGATAAGAGCTTTGCAGGCTCCTGCCTTACCACTTGGCCATGTCGCCATACCTCGTTTCTATATAATACGCAACACATGATTTGTTGTCAAGTGGCGTTTCAGGTTAAATCAAAACATTAATTCAAAACGATATTTGCAATATCTTTGGCGTTAATGTTCAGGCATTCGGGGTTCTGGCAGGAGGTACTCCTTCTTTCCCATAGGCACGGTTTCAGCGGGCAATTGTCATTTGCTTTTATCGGAATCACTTTTTCCGATTGCGGAATTAGTTTTTTGTCATCCGTAGGGCCAAATATTACATAGGTTTGTGTTTTAAGCGCAACCGCAACGTGCAGCGGCGCGGAATCCGAACAGATAAATTTTTCTGCTTGTGAGATGAGTTCAGCTAAGTCTTTCATCGAACGGGTTTTCCCGTAATAATTTTCAAAGTTTTCAGAGTTTTTGGATTTAATATTATCCAGAATAGTTTGGATACACTCAGCATCATCCGGGCCTCCCGCAAGTATTACGTGTTTCCCTTTTTCAATAAGCAGGTCTGTTGTTTCAGCCCATACTTCGGGGTTTATCGTTTTAATACATCCTTTTTGAATGCTCATTTTGCTAACCCCCGGGTGAATTAGAACTGTTCCGGGTCTTTTAGGCAGCGGTGTAATATTTACTTCAGGCAGCTCGGTTTTGTAATTCGTTAAAGGCGTTACTAAGTCATGGTACATTGCGCAGGCGTACTGATTTTTATTTAACTTAACAGCTTGTGTTAAAAGTTTTCTGCTTAAAGCACCTGTGTCATATCCGTAACGCGTTTTAATTCCCGTAAGCCATAACAGAATGCTGATAAACTTATTTCCGCCTGATGAAATAACAAGGTCAAATTGTCCTTTCCGCGCAAGATAAATCAGTTTCAAGAGTTCTGTATATTTGTTTTTGCCTTTGATATCTATCAAAAATAAGTCGTCAATTATGTCTGTTAAATCTTTAATACTTTTACTCCGCGGCTCAAGTGCAAGAGTAATTTTTGAATTTGGGAACTGCTTTTTCAGCGAAATAAGTGCCGGTAAAAAGAAAATCTCATCACCAATCCCGCCAAAGTTTATTACTAATATATTTTTATAATTCATCATACCCGAATTATATCATAAAAATATTTATGCTATAATTAAGTTATGGTAAACAAGGTTACAACAGCGACAGTTATCGGGTTGAACGCCTATAAGGTGGATGTAGAAATAGATGTTACAAATTCTCTTCCCGGAATATCAATAGTGGGTCTGCCCGATACGGCAGTTAATGAAGCCCGTGACCGTGTTCGTTCTGCAACAAGAAATTCTAATCTCACTTTTCCTGATAAAAGAATAATAGTAAACTTAGCGCCGGCAGATTTGAAAAAAGAAGGTACAAATTTTGACCTTCCGATTGCGGTTGGGATTCAGGTTGAAGAAGAGGTTATTGATCCTGAAAAAGTTAAGGATTATGCATTTATAGGCGAGCTATCTCTTGACGGAAGTTTGCGGGGAATAAGCGGCGTTTTCCCTCTTGTATTGGGCTTGAAAGATTTCGGGATAAAAAATGTTATAGTTCCGAAAGAAAACGCAAAAGAAGCAGGCCTGGTAGAAGGAATTAATGTATACGGTGCGGAATTTTTAAGCGAAGTAATAGAACACTTTACGGAAAATCCGTTACCCACTACGGTTATAGATGTTAAGGCCTACCTATCCCAAACGCATGATGAAGATTATATATATGACTTTAAGGACGTAAAAGGCCAGCAAAAGGCAAAACGAGCGCTTGAAATTGCAGCTGCCGGCGGTCACAATATGCTTATGATCGGATCGCCCGGTTCCGGCAAAACCATGATGGCAAAATGTTTCCCTTCAATTTTACCACCGCTTGAACTTTCAGAAGCGCTTGAACTTACAAAAATATACAGTATATGCGGACTTTTACACTCTGATGAACCTCTAATGTCAAGGAGGCCGTTCAGACCGGTTCATCATACAGCCTCTCCTTACGGTATAATCGGCGGCGGCAGCAATCCAAAACCAGGAGAAATTACTCTTGCCCACAGAGGTGTGCTGTTTCTTGATGAAATGGTTGAATTTCCCCGTTCCGTATTGGAAGTTCTCAGGCAGCCTCTCGAGGATAATGAGGTTGTAATCTCAAGATCAAAAGTTTCTGTGAAATATCCGGCAAAATTTCTTTTGCTTGGTGCCATGAACCCTTGTCCTTGCGGTTATCTCGGCGATAAAGAAAAACAGTGCAGCTGTTCGGAGTTTCAAATTCAGCGTTATCTCGCACGATTATCCGGGCCTTTGCTTGACCGTATTGATTTACAGATAGATGTTCCGCGGTTGTCTCCTGAAGAACTGCTGAATTATAATAAGGAAGAAGAATCTTCTGCTCAAATTCGTTCAAGAGTTATTAAAGCACGGAAAATTCAGGTCGAAAGATATAAAAATGAGGGCATATTAACTAATTCAGAGTTAACCCCGAAACTTATAAAAAAATATTGCGTAATTGACAAATCTTCTACGGAACTTTTACGAGCTGCGGTTGTAAAATATCAGCTTTCCGGGCGGCGCTATGACCGAACCCTTAAGCTTGCAAGAACAATTGCAGATCTCGAAGGATCAGAACTTATTTCCCAAACTCATTTAATGCAGGCGCTTCAATACAGGATGTTTAATACTGAAAATTCCATTGTATAAAAACTTGCGCAATAATTTAAAAAGTAATATAATAACCTTATGAAAGAGATTAAGATTGTATCTCCGGTTAAAAAACCTGAGGATATTGAGGTTTTCGCAAAATCAACGTCTTGCAGGGATTATTATGTTTACTATAAAAAATTTCTTAACAATAATTTTGAATATGTCGCAGATTTTGTAAACACTGCTAAGGCCAATAATTGCGCAATATATATTAATTTCAAGCATGATATTACAGAAGAAAATCTTCCGGAAATCAAAAAAATGCTGAAATTTTTAAAAACAGCAGGAATTGACGGAATATTTATCAACAGTTTTGCAATCCTCGAGGCAATAAAAGTTTTTAATCTTCCGTTTAAAGTAATAGTTGATTCATACTTTGATATCCATAATCTTTCGGGAATAGACTTCATTAATAATTTCCATAAAGTTGATGAGGTGATTATAACCGAAGAAATTTATATGAAAAATATAGAGAAGATAAAAAAATATACAAAACTTCCTCTTGCAATTGATACTGATAATCTTCCTTATTGTGCCGAGGATATTAAAAAATCCGGCGCAATTGATAAAGTTGTTATCAAAGGAAAATTCTCTAATTCGGAAGAAATTCTCGAGGCAATAGAGCTTATTGAAAAAATTCTTGAAAAGCCTAAACTGTTTAAAAAACAAAAACTTCCTTTCAAACACGTTAGAAAAAGTATTTATCAAACAAATCACTTTTCCGGCGAGATGATTTGCGCCGAGGGTAAAGACTTCAAGTTCAGCCGGAATATCCAGAATTTCGAGTGGAATATTGAAAAAACAAAAATAACTAAAGATATAGATTACAAACCGTCAGAAGAATTTAAAATTAATTTGCGCCTGTCTGAGTTGGCGCACTTGAAAGAGCTGGAAAAATACATAAAAAAAATCGGACTTAATCCGGTATATTCAATTGAATATGGCGAGATTCTATCTACCTGCGATCTTTCAACAAGCAGTTTCAGCGAGATAATCACAAAGGTAAAAAAGTTCTGCAAGAAACATGATATCAAATTTCAGCTTTCAACTCCCCGGATTTTAATAGAACGTGATTTCGACCGGGTTTTTGAGTACGGGAAACAGTTAATGCTAAAGTCTCCCGAGCCGGATAGTATAATTATTAATAATATAGGATATTTTTGGGCATTTATAAATGATAATGACATAAATCACATTCCCATAGAAATAGGTCAGGGCATTAATCTCTTGAACAGTCTCTCTATAAAATGCCTGAATAATCTGGCACCTATAAATACTGTTGATTTTACATCATTTGGAGATATAGATCTTGCGATTATGACAGCTAAAAAAGTAAAAAGTCTTATCCCGAATAAAAAATACACTATTGCCGGTAACATCAGGGTTCCGAGTCTTGGGCTCTGTCCTCTGAACAATGACAGTGCAATAATTTCCAGATTGTCTTGCGCTGCTCCTTGTCATAGAGGCGGTTTTGCGCTGAAAGATCCTTCCATTAATAAAATTTTCCCTTTTACCTGCGACGGCTTTTGCAGAATGCACATGTTTGAGGATAAAGTTCTTGAGGATTTTGAGGATGTTGAAAAACTTCATAAAGCAGGCATAAACGAGTTTATCTTTGATTTTTCCGCGTTAAACGCTAAGTTTGTTCCGATATTATTAGATAAATTTTTAAAAACGGATTTTCAGCATTTAAA
>CALUYR010000143.1 GCA_944325045.1 Candidatus Gastranaerophilales bacterium | reverse complement strand
TTTTCGTTTTTCTCCAAAACATGACGCATATAATCTGAGTATTCGCGTTTATCTGACTGGGCACGCAGCGCCCTGACCGCAGGCCCCTTTGAAGAATTTAGAGTTTTCATCTGTATATAAGTAGCATCGGCCGCCTCACCCATTTCTCCACCGAGTGCCGCAATTTCTCTGACAAGTGTCGATTTTGCCGGCCCTCCAATAGCAGGGTTACAAGGCTGAAGTGCAATATTATCCACGTTTAAAGTTGCCAGAAGCACTTTCAGCCCAAGTCTGGCGCAAGCTAATGCCGCTTCACATCCGGCGTGTCCTGCTCCTACTACTATTACATCATATTTATTATTGAGGTAATTCATAGTTTAATTATACTACAAAGTTTTTTTTAAGAATAACAAAGGTTTATGGGTCAGACTGTAAATTTTTGTAAAAAATAATGACCATGCCTGACAAAAAAGCTCATTTATGCGGTTAAATAGAGAGGGTCAAAAAAATGATAAATCCGATCATAAATAACCAAACAAATCTAATAACACGATACAAAAGGGCGCTGACGCGAAGAGAAGATGATTTTCCGGAGGCCCGCGCCAGTCATAAACCATTATCTGTAAGGTTAGGGGCTAATAATATATCATTTGAGTCTACTAATCTTATAAACAGATATAAAAAACAAAATAGTTTTTGTTCAGATAGCTTGTCGGGAAGTACCCGTACAAGCATTTTTTATGTTAATGACTACCACGGCAAGGCTATAAATATGGAAAGAACCGTTACAGCCTCCAATCTTTTTGACAGATTCGTGCCTGCACAGCCGACAGATAAACTTAAGCTTTCCTCCGGAGATATTTTACTCGGTGAAGATAAAAAGGTTAATAAAATAGCAATTAACTTCCTAAAATTTATCGGAATAAAGGCTTCGGCAGTAGGAAACCATGAATGTGATATGAAATCAGACGATTTTACAGAAGTAATAAAAGACATGCCCGCAAAACTTCTTGCCTGCAATATGAAAATCAGTCCGGACAGTAAAATTGCAAACCATATAGAAAAATCCTATATAGAAGAAGTTAACGGAACAAAATACGGTATAATAGGAGTTCTGCCAACCGACTTAATCTCAAGAGTGAAATACGGAAAAGTTTTCCAGGATCAAAAAATTGAACCGGCAAATATTGACGAAACAATTAAGGATATCCAAATAGAAGCAGACAAATTAAAAAAACAAGGTGTAAATAAAATTATCCTGCTCTCACACAGCGGCTACGGTTATGATATAAAAATTGCTAAAAATACGGACGGCATTGACGTTATTCTTGGCGGACACTCCCACAACCTTATAACAGATGTAAAAGAAGGAGTAAATCTTTTCCGCTCAAAAAGCGGGGAGCCGGTTGTAATAACCCAGGCCGGACGCGACGGAAAAAACTTCGGAATATTAAATCTGGAATTTGATAAACGCGGTATAATCACAAAAGTTCAAAATAATGTAAGTACAACCAGAATGTTTCCGAGAAACGCAATAGCCAGATACGTTTTTGAATCAATCCAGGGAAAACCTGAAATTGTAGGTAAAATACGTACGGCTCCGCCGATATTAACAAACGACCTTATCCAGGTAAACCCGCTTGCCTACTATGGTTTGGACTCAATAAGAGAAATCACCGGCGCAGATATTGCAATTGTCGGTGCGGCAAATATCAGAGGATACGTTGAAAAAGGGCCTATTGATACCAGAACAATATCAGAAATTTCTCCGTTCAAAAATAAGATCGTAAAAATTAATTATACGGAAAAAGATATTGTTGACGCTATTAAGTTCTGCGCAAAATCGTTTGTAAACAGAAATAACAAACCTGGAATTATGTATGTTTCAGGGCTGAAATATACCGTTTCCAGAAACGGACTGGTCTATGATATGAGTTTTATAAAAAAAGACGGAACAGAAGAGAAAATTGATGTTAATAATCCTAGAACAGATAAAATTTATTCTGTTGCAATTAATGATTACTACTCAAGCGGAAATGATGATATGGATATGCTAAACCGTTATTCAGAAGCAACCGCTTATTATAATTGGGATTTGAACTACGCAATAGAACATAAAATCCGAAACACTAACACACCGATAGATATTGTTGATGACGGCAGAATAAAAATTGTTGACTAAATTAATCCTTACAAAACCAATGCAGTCTGCTGCTTCCGCCCGGGTGATAAGCATCAGTCAAACAGGGAATAGTCATAAGGCCTCCGGGAAAATTAAACAACAAAAAACAAAAAAGCAAACATAACAAAAATAGATAATCCGCTAAAAAGAAACCATTTGTGCATTATAGGGTGTTGTAAACTCCAAATTTCTCTTATTGTAACAGTCGCATTAGAAATTGTCTGCATTTTTTCTCTCCAAAAACTATCTCTTACATTATCTATTTTCTATAAAATCGAAAAATAAACATCACCCAACCAGTTGATTATTTATAATCTTTCGGATAATATACAGATGTATGAGAAAAGTAGAATTACTAATGCCGGCGGGCAACCTTGAAAAACTTGAATACGCAATTCGATATGGAGCAGACGCTGTTTACCTCGGAGTAGTGGATTTCAGCCTGCGCGCAATGAGAAAAGGGAGTATTATTACTCTTGAAAATCTGAACCGTGCTGTGGCACTTGCTCATGATCTCGGGGCAAAGGCTTATCTTACACTAAATATTTTTGCATTTAATAATGACATAAAACTTCTCGAAGAAAATATCGAAAAATTTGCCCAGGCAAAACCTGATGCGGTAATAGTAAGTGATTTCGGCATTTTCAATATGGTAAAAAAATATATGCCGTCAAGCCAAATTCACGTAAGCACACAGACAAATACCCTTAATTACGAAAGCGTAAAATTCTGGAAAGATCTTGGTGCAAGCCGCGTAATCTTAGCAAGAGAACTTCCAATAAAAGACATTGCAGAAATCAGAAAACAAGTTCCGGATATTGAGCTTGAATGTTTTGTACACGGTTCTCAATGCGTTTCATTTTCGGGGCGCTGCCTTTTGAGCGACTATTTCACAGACGGAGAAAGAAAGGCTAACCACGGAAACTGCTCCCAGCCTTGCCGCTGGAGTTACAAGCTTGTGGAAGAAACCCGCCCGGGACAGTACTACGAAATTCATCAGGATGAGCGTGGTTCTCATATTTTAAGCCCGAAAGATTTATGCCTTGTTGAATATATACCTCAGCTTATTGAAGCCGGCGTAGATTCTCTAAAGGTCGAAGGCCGAACAAAAAGTTTATATTATGTGTCAGCTGTTGCAAAAACATACCGCGCGGCAATAGATGAGTGGATGAAAAATCCTGAGGCTGACCTGCACAAATATTTTATTGAACTGCAAAAAGTTGGAAACCGCGGCTATACAACCGGGTTTGCGCTTGGAGAAAACAAACCAGACAGCTACAGCTACGATATTTCAAAAGGTCTTGCAGGCTCAGACTTCTTGTGTGAATTTAAAGGTGAACAAAAAGACGACGCTTACCTTGTAAAAATTAAAAATAAAATTCACCTTAACGACCAAGTCGAAATTATTACACCACAAGAAATGTTTACAACAGAAGTTATAAAAATACAAAACGATGAAGGGGAAGAACTTCCGCTGGGAAACACTAACGACGACGTTTGGATAACGTTTTCGCAGGCTCCTCAAGACTACAAATACGCAATCGCAAGAACAACCGGAGTAAAAACACATGTTTCTTAAACCTGATTACAATCTGAAAAGTATATATGATATTAACCTTGAAGAACTTAAAAATAAAGGAATAAAAGCACTTTTATTCGATCTTGACAGCACACTTATGGCATCCAAGACTGCATTTTATGAAGAAAAAACACTTAATTGGCTGGCAAATGTACGCAAAGATTTTTTTGTAGCTGTAGTTTCAAATAACCATAATCCTGAATATATGGAAAAAGTAAAAAAAGTTACGGATTTTCCGATAGTATTTGAGGCCAAAAAGCCGGACATAAAAGCTGCCCAAAAGCTAATGAATGACAATAACATAACAGGAAGCTGCACAGCCTTTGTGGGAGACCGGCCATTGACAGATATACTTTGCGGACAAAGACTCGGGTGTACAACAATTCTTGTAGATTCTATATCAGCTGATAGAGAAAAACCGATTGTACGCTTTGTCAGAGCACTTGAAAGATGCACAGTAAAACAACAAATTTAATCAGCATCAACGTATATTTAATATTTTATAGGATAATTGTCAGGGAATTTCCAGCCGTTACGCTGAATCAGGAGACCGCAGTCATATCCTCCGGCATCATAGCATTCCTGCTGAATAATTTCGCTGGTTCTATTATAAGCCCCGTCTCCGCTGCCTATTGATCCCAGCTTTAAACCAATCTTTTTCCCATCATATCTTGTATAATTAAACAGAGTAAATAAAAATACGTCCCACCCCATTACACAAGGTCCTTTTGCCCCATTTACATCAACTACAATGTTCAAATATTTCCAATATCTATCGAAAGACGTATCGTAAATTGGTTCTATTAAAATTGCTCGCCCGTCAGGCAGCATATATTTGGGAGCAACAGCCCAATGGCCTTCATTCCCATCAATAAGTTGACCATTAGCCATTCTAAATACACGCAAATCACTACCTTGGTATGATAAAAAACAATATTTTAGATTTGCGCCTTTACATGGTTCAGCATTCAGATATGGCTTAAAATATTAACCATGGCAAAACCGGAACAGCTAGAACTTATAAAAAAAATCATTCTTGCAATTTTATAAAAAATAATACATTGTGTACGAATAGAAAAAGCTAAAAAAAAATAATTAATACTAATCAAGTAGCGGTCATATATAAAGCTTTAAAAATTGCTTGACATCAGATACTGGTTTTGTTATTCTACAAGTAACGTGCAACATTCTTAGTAAGAAGTTTAACACTTGGGTTTGTAGCTCAGTTGCCCCAGTGGAGCCGGCGGCGAAACGGTAGTTCAAAAAAGCTCTACCAACTGAGATAAAAGCCTAAAAAACTTGAGAAAACGCGATAACTGCAAGTTTAGATGACAATTTAATATTTGGGTTTGTAGCTCAGTTGCCCCAGTGGAGCCGGCGGCGAAACGGTAGTTCAAAAAAGCTCTACCAACTGAGATAA
>CALUYR010000142.1 GCA_944325045.1 Candidatus Gastranaerophilales bacterium | reverse complement strand
ATTTTGAATGTTGGTGACAAAATTGATGTTGAAGTTATCGCAGTTGATTATGATAAACAGCGCGTATCTTTGAGTTTGAAAAATCTTGAGCCGGATCCTTGGCTGGAAGCTGAAAAACAAATTAAAGAAGGTGATAAAGTAGAAGGTACTATTACCAGAATTAAACATTTCGGGGCTTTTGTAGAAGTATTCCCGGGTGTAGAAGCTTTGCTCCCTCACAATGAGGTCGTTGAACTTCAAAACCGTGACGGTAATATCCTTCAAGTAGGCGACAAGGTTATGACTTATATTATGAAGTTCAACCCGACGGATAAACGTATCGCGCTAACTGTTAACGAGCCTTCTAAGGAACCTGAATCCGAAGAGTAGTTTTCCTATATAAGATTATATCTTTTTAAAAACACATACCTGCTTTCAGGTGTGTGTTTTCATTTGTTAATATGAAATTTTGTAAAGTTTTTCCATTAAATGAATTATTTTACTCTAAATCGTTAAAGAAAAATTTCAGACTTGCCGTATAATAAATTGTGAATTATGTTGACATTTTTTAAAACATAATTAAAGAAGAAATAGTAGTAGTATTATAGTATTTGATAAAACAAGGAGAGCTGCTTATGGGTATGGCCGCATCACAAGCAAGATGGCTTGGTTTAACAGCAAGGAAAACAAACGTAGAATATGAAGGACAGCAGATAAATCAGGCGAGGACAGCCTTGGCTAATCAGAGTGCAAACACTTTTAATGAACTGTTGGCTTTGGAAGTTCCGACGGCTCCTAGCTCACAAGATTATACAGAGATCAAATATACGTATACCGACGGAAATATAACCGAAACAATTGAGGATATGTCACAGTTGACAAATGATCCTGACGGTTACAATTATCTTATAAGCCACTATCACTATGCAGATATATACACCGGCGTTCAAAACAGATTGACAAATCCGCAGGTGTCTATGGGCGAAGCCGGTGCTAAAAATACTGTTTCAAGAGATAATGTTACCGAAGAGGGCGGAAATTATTTTGTCAACGGTTCAGCCGTAAGTGCCTATGATGAAAATAACGAAGCACAAAAATCCGCTTATGACAAAATCCTTGAAACATACCCTGATCTTGCCAAATCAGAAGGTGATTTGATGTGCTATACAGATGCGGATGGCGGAGTTCATTTTACAACCGGTACAGAACTTGCAGGAACCGGAGAGATTTCCGACTATTCAGTAGAAAGCGATATTCCTAAATATGTGGGAAATGCAACCGTAACAAAATATGATCCGACTGATACTACACAAAAAGCGGCTTACGAACAGATTTGTAAAGATTGGCCTACATCCGATTTTGCACAGTCAGATATCTCTGATATTTATACTTGGGAATATCAGGGCCAGACACGTTTTGGGTGCCTTTCAGATTTCCAAAAGTGCGTGGACAGCGCGCCTGACAAGGCTACACCTACTGAAAATCAGGATAAGTTAACATATTATCTTGCGCAAGATGTTGAAACTAAAGTTGAACAGCAGCAGAAAGCTATAGTTGATATTAATGAAGATGGCAGGATTCAATCAATAAAATATGAAGATTCTTCTATTACCTATGCTGTGTCAACCGAAACGGAAACTGATAATGCAGCTTATGAAGATGCGATGAATCAGTATAATTACGATATGCAGGTTTATGAAAAAAGAATAGCTGACATCAACGCAAAGACAGAAAAAATTCAGGAACAGGACAGAACCCTTGAATTACGTTTAAGACAGCTTGATACAGAACAAGAAGCCTTGCAAACCGAAATGGAAGCTGTTCAGAAAGTTATTCAGAAGAATATTGAATCAACATTCAAAACATTTGAATAATACTAACTAAGAAGTATTAAGAATGAAAATGAGGAAGTTATGTCATACAAAAACGATAGTTATCTTGTAATAGCAAATAAGTTTGGGTCAGCGAGTTCTGATGCCAAGGCCCAGCTTTGGGAAACTTATGACAAATTAAGAGATCTGACTGTTTCCGGAACGGGCAGCGGAACAGGCTGGGGAACAACGGGCAGTTTCTTATACAGAATGGCAAGCCTTTTGGCTCCGTCATCTTATGCAACTGTTTTCGGAAGTTCAGAATCAATGAATGTTCCCGGAACATCATATTATTCATCTGTAAATGGCGGATCTTCCTACGGGCTTAATTCTTTGTATAACTATTCGGGGTTTCCAAGCGGTGCGGCACCTATATCCTGGTCTGAAGGTTTTGCAACCGGCGGTGCTTCATCTATTTCCGGCTGGGGGTCAGATACGAGTTCATTATCCGGAACAGCAACAGGTTACGCCTCAGGTGTAGGCGGGCTGGCAGATGTTGCAAGCGCTGCGGCATACGGTGTCGGGGCAGCAAACGGCTACGGATTTGTAGGAAAGAATATTGTTCTTCCTCTGGCAAGTATTATTTCCGGATGGGGCGGAATTATGCAGTCTGCAGCTCCTTACCTTGGTGAATACGGACTTCCGGCGCTTGTGATGGGTAACCTTATGCAGGGTACTACATCGGCCGCTTTGTCTGCTTACCAGCGCGTTACCGGAAATATTACCTCTAATGCAGATACAATTCTGTCTAATAAGGTTAGAAATATTGAAACTGTTTGTAAAATGCTTGATACGCAAGGCGATGTTTGTAAAAAAATGCTCAAAGAATCTATTGACGGTGATAGTAAAGCTATTCAAAATCTGTAATTGATTTGTTTTTGCAGGATTACTATGGATAACAGAATTTTTATAAGAGTTTTTTTCGATAAGCTGCTAAAAGAAAATTTCGTCTTTACCCTGCTCAGCCAAATTGTAAAATTTTATTGCGAAATTTTCTTAAATCCGCTGAATTTTTTAAAGTTTAAAGCCAATCTGCCGATAAAAAATAAGAAAGATGTGTCATTGCAATCTTTTCAACAGACTGATACAAGAACGAACATTTTAGGTTAAGACATGTTAAGAAATTTTATAAAAACAGGCAATAATAAGGAATAGTTTGTTTTTATATACATGTAGATCTAAAGTGTATAGGAGTAGAATACTAAAATGTCACTTCAAAATACTTTAGAGACGAATATAAAAAGAATAATGGATTTCTTGATATATTCGAAGAATTTCATAATAAGGAAAAGCCCTCTGAAAGCTTTGATGAACTCGATAGTGGAAGGTTTGAAAGATTTCTTGACAATGAAGAAAAAATTAAAAATGGCACAGTATCGACTAAACTATCACAGACATCAGTTTCAAAAGATGGAACAGTTGATAGCAGAAAATAATCAGCACAGCTTTCTAAAGGGAAATCATCTCAATGAAACCAGATAAAGGAAGCGGAAAATGGGTCTTATTACAGATACATTAAGATTAAGGCAGCTACACGGTCAGAAGCTGGATCTTCAATTTAAAATCCAGCAAATTACAACGACTAAGATGAGTCTTACAAACGCCGGCAACGATTTAATGCAGGTTGGTACTGACTATGATCCTGAATCTCCTATTATGAAAACATTGCAGCAGAGGCAGGCTAAGTTGAAACTTCTCGAGGAAAAACTCTCTCATGAAATGGAAGAATATCAAATTCAGCTTGCTATGGTTGAAGAAGAATATAAAGCTTGTAAGGGTCGTATACGGGAAGAAATTTCCGAAGAGTTTAGTTATTCATTCGGATAATAATATATATCCATTTAATCTTCATATTTAAGCGAAGATGAGTGAAACAATTGATATTTCACCCATCGTAAAAGCAAAAAATATTCGTATCATGCGGCTGTTTATCAGGATTTTGGTTAAAAACAGCCTGGCGGCATTGCAATAATAGCCGTTAGTATATGTTATTATTCATTGAGAATGCTGTATGCTACAATGCTGTCTACATTTACATTGAGCCAGTCGTATCTGAAACATACATAATCGTTGCATTCACAATCTTCATCATCACATGTGCAGTAATCGCTAAGTCTGCATACAAGCGCGTTTTGAATTGTTAAAATATCTTCGTGGCATTCTTCACATTTGCCGTCCTTCATAAACAAATTACCGTCTATTTTCAAGTGGTTGGTTATTACTACAATTTTTGATGATCCGCTTTTTTCCGCAATTTTTAAAATTGATTTTGAAATCGGTTTAGACATTTTTGCCTCCTTATTTACATACACAGAAAAATATACGGATTACACCGGGAAAATATATGCGCAGGATGGTTAATTTCAGGTCGACTATTTAAAGTATTGTTTTAAGTTATAATAAATGTTAATATAAACTCAAAACAACAATGAGAGGAAAAATATGAAAAAAGGTTTTACGCTTGCAGAGGTTCTAATTACACTGGGAATTATCGGTGTAGTTGCGGCTATTACAATGCCTATGTTGGTTGCAGAACATCGTGAAAAACAGTTTGTTGCTCAATTAAAGAAAATTTACAGTAATTTATCTCAATCATACGCAAGGGCATTGGTGGAATTTGGAGAACCGGATGTATGGGAATTGGTTGCGGCTGACAGCCCGGAGGGCGCTAATGCTATAAGTAAAATCTTGTCTCCGTATTTCAGTATCCAGCGTGATTGTAAAACCGACGGCGGCTGCTGGGTAGATGATAAAATTATTTATCTTGATAAGAGTGCTTCTGATATAAGTATCGGAACAGATCAGAAATTTTCTTCATTGCAGATAGCTGACGGAACTCTTCTTGCTTATCGGGTTCTTGATCCGTCTTGCAGATCTGTTAAAGGTACAAATAAAGCTTATTCGCATGTTTGCGGTGAGATATACGTTGATTTGAACGGAGTAAAAAATCCTAACCAGTTTGGATATGACGTTTATAAATTTTATATAACCCGTTACGGATTTTTGCCGGCCGGATTCCAGGATGATACCGTGACTTCATTTGAAAGTACATGTGCCGATAAGACCCTAGGTACCGGCTGTACTGCCTGGGTTGTTCAAAGAGAAAATATGGATTATCTGCATTGCGACGGCCTGGCCTGGAATGGTAAATATAAGTGTAATAATAGATTTAATATAAATTTTGATTTCGGGTTGTAATAAATTTTAATATACAAAATTTTTCTCTTGTGATATTATGTTTTTATAATTACGTTTAATCAATATTTTTGGTTTTTCGGAAACTTTTTTTGAAAAAAAACATCTAAGTAAATAAGCTTGAGCGAAAATATGTGATTAAGGGTAATCTGG
>CALUYR010000141.1 GCA_944325045.1 Candidatus Gastranaerophilales bacterium | reverse complement strand
ACTATCAGCATATGCCATGCAGCGTCCGCACATTGCTGAATTGTGGGGATTATTTTCAAAACACCAGCTGCATAACCAGATACCGTTTAAAATATTTATGTTTCTGGCACTTTGTCTTGAGTTTATAAAACTAACAACACAATACAAAACAGCCGGAAAAATTAATGATTTATGGAAAGAACTGGATAAGTCAAAGTTAATATTGCTTGCAACAACCCTAATACTTGCAATAAAACACGTAAAATTACTGCCGTTTTTTGCAATAGCAGCAAGCGCATACTGTTATGAAGATTTTCATGTAATAGTTGCCGGAAAACTTCCCAAGTGGAGTGAATCATTTATATGCAGCTTAGTTTTTGCCGTATGCCTTATGGGAATTTTTATAAAAAAATACGACATTCCGCTGGGAGATGCCGCATATCCGCACAGGGAAACAGAATTTATAAGGATAAACAATATTAAGGGAAAAGTGCTTGTAAATTTCGGATTAGGAAGTTTTGTATCATATAAACTTTATCCCAATAATACAATATATATGAACAGACGCTATGAAGAAGTTTACTATGACGACCTCATTCCGCTGCTTGAAAAATACTATCTTGTAAAACCGGGCTGGGATGAAGTATTAGAAAAATATCCGCCTGATATACTAATTATCGAAAAATATTATCCAGTATATCAAATGCTGAATATAGATCGACGCTGGGTGAATATTTATGAAGCAGAAGTCTTTGCAGTATTTATAAAAAAAGCAATGGTGAAGAAAAATTACGTACAACCGACGAATAGTAAAGACTACTATAAAAATACTCTATTTGATACAGAAATAAAATTTTAGATCATAGTATAATAAAAATATGAAAGAAGAATTAGATCTGAAATATGCAATACTGTTCGGCGGCGGCGCAATCCGCGGGATGGCTTACTGCGGAGCAGTTCAGGCACTGGAAGAATTGAATGTAAGCTGGGATATAATAGCCGGCTCATCAGTCGGTTCAATTTTTGCAGGTTTGCTGGCAGTAGGATATAATGCAACAGAGATACGGGAAATTATACAAAAAGTAAACTTTGAACTGTTTAAAGATATCCAGTTCGCACTGGGTCCGCAATTTGCGCTAAGCAAAGGCGAAGTATTTTTGGATTGGATAAGGGATTTAATAGAGAAAAAATTTTATGGTGAAAAATACAAAAAAGGAAGCCATAAAGCCGTTACTTTTGCAGATCTGGACAAAAGTCTGGTAATAATTACAACAGATCTATCCAACTTTGAGTGCAAAGAATTTTCGAAATTTGAAACGCCTGATTTTGAAATAGCGACAGCGATCAGAATTTCTTCAAGCATGCCCGGTCTTATGAAGCCGATAGAATACAATAACCGGCTGCTGGTAGACGGGGATCTGCAAAAGAGTGTTCCGATGTGGAAGCTATCAAAAAATCTTCAGCCGGAAACCGACAGAATACTTGAGTTCAGGCTTGAAGGAAACTTTGAAGGACACGACAGAAATACTATAGAATATTTAAATTCAATATACAGCTACGCGACATGTTCAGGAACAAAATTTTTGACAGAATTATACGGCTGCAGAGACCAATATGATTATGTCGTTCTTGACACAGGAGACTTGAATATTGTAGACTTCAACATTTCTGACGAAAGACGGGATGAATTGGTCAAGGGCGGTTACGAACAAACAATTACTTATTTTACACAACAACTTTACTGTAAAAAAGATCAATTCTGCAAAATATATCGAAAAATTTACAAATACCTGGAAGATTGCGAAAAACACATTACTTCCGGCAGAATAGCTGCAGCCAAGCAATCTATCGGAGATCTGTATATGTATATTTGCGATTTTACGGATTTAATTAACGAAAATGATTTAAAATATATAAATGAATTTAAAAACACATTTATAAACAATATTAAATATCCTGCACTATTCGGGAAAACAAAACTTAATAATGAAAACCTTATATTTGCGGTTCTGAAACAGAGCATGGACAAAACAAAAGGCAGAATAAATGAGTATAACAAGTTTTTAGCAGGAATTAAAGCATATATAAAACCGGAATGCAGTGTGAATTAGCACAAATAAAATACCAAGCAATACCTGAATATAACTATATATGTTTGAAGCAGTATTACATCTTACTTTTGCTGAAAAAACTGATAATTTTTTCGAGCAAACCGTCTGATTCTTCATCCGGCGCGACATCAGAACCTTCAAGTCTTGCCAATTTCTTTTGAATTTCCTCATACTCTCCTGAAGATTGCGGCGCTGTTTGAAGGTATTTTTTATAATACTCAACGGCCGACATCCGGTCTCTAACCTTAAGTGAAAGTTCCGCAATTTTTTTCATCGCAGCGAAATTTCTCTTATCAGCTTCCAGCAGCCTGGAAAGATAATCTGCAGCCAAACGGTAATCGCCGTTACTTTCCCAATATCTTGAAAGTTTTTCTAAAGCAGTTTTGTTATTCGGCTCAAGATTGACAAGTTTTTCGTAAAATTCCATTGCATGATGTTTTTCTCCGCTGTTTTCCAGAAGATTAGCCAAAGTAGCAATCATATCTGCATCGTCTGATTTTATCTGATAGGCGTTTAAAAATTCATTAATTGCAATGTCTTTATTTCCGCGTACAAGATTATATTTACCCCAATTCAAAGCAGCGTTATATTCATCATTTTTAGCCTCATATATAAGCGCCCGCATCTGGAACACCAAAGGATGATTAGGAGAAAGTTCCGCAAACCTTCCCACCGCCTCCAGGGCTTTTTCGTAATCCTTAGTTGTATAATAGTATTCAGCTTTAAGTGCATATAACCGGGAGTTATCCTTAAATTTTTCCTCAGCACTGCCAAGGGCTGCCAAAGCCTCATCTAAACTGCCGGACGCAAGCATTGCTTTAATCAGAGTCAATTCATTGCTGCTGACATCTTTTACTTTTTCAGGCGTATTATTTTTCAAATACAAATCGGCAAGTTTTTCTTTAATATCTTCTGTATCAAAGCCTTCTTTAATAGCCCTTTCAAGGGTTTCAATTGCGCTGCCGGTAATATCATCTTTTATGTATAAGTTAGCAAGCCTTAAATAAACTTCCTGGTTTGAGTGATCATAATCAAGAACTTTGAGATATTCATCAATAGCTTTGTTAGAATTTCCGAGCTGTTCGTACAAAGTTCCGAGAACAAATCTAACTGAAGAGATTGCATTATGGTCGTCACCGGCATTAGCTGCGGCTTTTTGGAAATCATGAAGCGCATGTTCGTATTGCTGCTGAATAGAATGATAATTTCCGCGATAAACATAGTATTTATATTTGTCAGTATCAATATAAATATCCATTAACTGTTCGTAAGCAGTAGGATTAGTTGCATCAAGAGAAAGCATTTTATGGTAGTATTCTTCAGCTTCGTCTTTTTTATTTAGAAGCATTGCTAAATGACCGAGCTGAGCAAGCAGGCTTAAATCATTTGGGCTGTGTGCATAACTTTTTTTATATTCTGCATAAGCCTCTTCATATTGCCCGTTTTCTTCAAATTGTTCAGCAGTTTGTATACTCATAAAAACACTCCTTATCCCTCTTTTATGACTGTAAATTAATTATATATAAAAAATAAAAAAAGTGAAATACACGATTGAGCAGATAAATAAAAAATAACCGGAAAAGTTCAGTTAAATTTATTTTGTGATTTAGCGACACCATCGGAAAGAACCGACTTGGCCGCATTGATAGTTTTATCGAGAACTTCTTTTAATGCTTCGAGTTGATCTTTTGAAAAGTTTTGCAGAACAAAGTATTCAGACGGCCCTATCTGCGGCCCGATACCGATTTTTATGCGGTCAAATTCATTAGAGCCCAGATGTTTAATTATAGACTTAATACCGTTATGCCCGCCGTCCGAGCCGTGAGCACGAATTCTTATTTTCCCTAAATCAAGCGAGATATCGTCATAGATTATCAAAACATCTGAAATATCTATCTTATAGTAATCCATAACCGCCCGAACAGCTTCACCTGAAAGATTCATAAATGTAGTGGGTTTTACGAAAAGCACATCTTCACCGTTGAACTTATATTTAGTAATAAAAGACTTTAACTTTGTCTCCTGCTTAAAAGTAAGATTTTCAGCTAAAGCCCATCTGTCCAGAACCATAAATCCGGCATTATGTCTTGTAAAACAATATTTATCACCTACATTGCCAAGTCCGGCAACTAATTTCATATTTGATATCTCCCTTAATAAATTACTTTACTTATAATTTTAACTCAAATAAATATTACCGTCATGACTTGCCGTGTTTGAGCTTAACAAATTGATAAAATAAATTTATTTTAAAAATGCGAAACAATATGAGGATACAATTATGAAATCAAAAAATAAACCAATAATTCAGGAAAAAAGTTCTGAAAAAGTTGCTAAATTTTTAGAGAAAAACGGCCTTCATAAAAAAGATTTTGCAGAAATGATCGGTGTAACACTGTCATACGTATACAATCTTATAGACAATTCAATTCCGTTTTCGACAAGGGGAACAACGCTTGAACGGATTGCAACGGTTATGGAAATAGAGCCTGAAGAGTTTGAAGAATATAAAATTCCCCAGGAACCGCTGATTATTGATGAGTTTGTCGAATATTTAAGAGACCAAATGAAGGAAAAGAAAATGTCAGTAATAAACTTTCTAAAGGCATTTCCGCGCAAAAAAAGGCTTGAAATAGTTGATATCCTTAGAGGCAGCCTTCCAATACCTATTGATTATAAAGAACTTACAATGATCGCACAGGTTTTGGATTTAAACAACGATGAAATTTACAACATGTGGGAAAAAAGAATGAAGCAGGTTCTTGAAACAAACGGTATGAACATATATTCCAATGCTGCGCTTGTAAATGCAATGTTTGACTGCGCTAAAAAATACATTCATCTGAAATAAAAATTATATCCATTCGGGTAATTGTATTAATCCTATATCTTAAGTTAAATATAATTAAATCTTTTTCATACTTCCAGCTATTCTTAATTCCAACACGAGTCCCTCGGGACTCTTTTTTTTATCTTGGTAAAAATTTTTCATGTATAATTAATATATGAATATTTTAGAAGAATTTGATACAATAACAGCAATAGCAACCCCTTTAGGCACAGGCGGAGTCGGGGTTATAAGAATTTCCGGCGATAAATGTTTTGAAATTGCAGAAAAAATATTTTCTAAAAAAACACTTGTACCAGGCAAAATTGCTCACGGCTGGATTTTAGACGGTGATAAGAAAATTGATGAAGTCCT
>CALUYR010000140.1 GCA_944325045.1 Candidatus Gastranaerophilales bacterium | reverse complement strand
CTATAAAATATTTTTTTAAATAATCCTCATAATTCATACTATTAATTTGATTATAAATGTCGGTTTTTTTATTCGCCGCAGCATTTTCGAGAGTAAACACTACATCCGACAGCTTCTGGTGCATGATAAATCCGGTGATAATTTTAGCTTCCTCATCAGTAAATGGCAGCGTATCTAACTTGAAATCCGGTTCATCTTTTTGGTTAAGAAGCTGCAAAACTTTGGCGGCTGCAAGTGTAACTCGTTCTTTTAAATTCTCATGATTTTTTTGCCATTCCGCGTTGCTCTTATCGACCTGTCTCATGGCATACATAAGTTCAATAGGCGGATTTATTGATATGAATTTTGTAATGTTAAGAGTATTGTTTTTATATTCTTTGTCAGCAAGAAACAGTGTTGTTAATGCTCCGAACGAAGTTCCTATAACAACTTTTTCTCTAAACTTGCATTTGTATTTATCTTCAAGCTCTTCAATGATTTTGCCTGTTACTGTTTTTAAATAATTGGCATCTACGCCGGGAACGCCCGGAACATAACCTTTTGGCATGCTTTTTACAAATTCCCACTGAAAACTGCTTCCCTGAATTATTACCGAATAACCGTGATCATAAAACAATTTCGCAAATACAACCGAATGGTGTGAGGTAATTCCCTCCCCTATAGAAGGATAAATTATTGCTACTGGTGAATTTTTTTCTTTTTGCATTATGTATCGGAATTTATAATTATCCCGCTCAGGATCAACGTTAACCGATGAAGTTTTTATTCTTTTGGCAAAGCTTCTGTTCCATATTGATAATTCCGTCCAAATAGAATCATCTATGCCGGGCAGGTCAAACAAGGCAGTTCTTATTGCATCTATTGTCGGTGTTTGAGGTTTGTAATTTTCAAGCACAATATCTGCTTTGGGTTTTTCATTTCTCAGAATAAAACTTCCTTTACTTATTCCTTCTTTTAACATTTCATTATAAGCAAGAAGATTCTCATCTTCTGTTTCGTCACTGATTTTGACCTGCTGTACTGTTTTTTCTTCTTCGTTATCTACAAGTTCAACCGGTGGTTCAAGTATATCCGCGTGTGTTTCCAAAACATCTTTACGGTCAAGATTTCTAGCCTTAATGTATCTGTCAGCACCGTAAAGTTTTTTGTGAATGTCGTACGGATCTGCAAAATTCGATTCTATCATTTGGGCAATCGGCTGCAGATATGATGTTTCGTTAATTGTAAATCCTAATTTGATCAGTGCCAAAATAGGAGTTCCAATATAGCAGGTTGGATTTAGTGCGGCATCAAGTGCCTTACTGCACAAGCCTCGCGGAGTTGTTGACTGAAGTACCGGCATAACAAGGTACGGCCCTGACGGGCATTTGCATTTTTCAAGCGCCTGATCCATGTTTTCCTGCACCGGGGCTAATTTGAAAAACCTTTTCGCAGGATCAAACATTCCTCCTGCTCCTATTGTTGTGTTAGCTAAAAATCTCAAAGTTTCAGTGCCAGAGGCTTTGAAATCTTTTTGTATCAGTGTACTTACCAATCGTTTGGGGTATTCTATGTTGTTGTAAATTCCCTTCAGCCTGTCCATTCCGTATTTTGGCATTATAGATGCCCACAATATGTGTGTCGGCCGGATTAAAATTTTATTCAAACCTCTGTTAAAGTTATACATCTTCCTGTTAAAGGTTTCGCATTTATCTTCTCCAAGGTACAAGTTTGAAAAATCCGGGAATTTTGCGTTCCCCTCCAGTGTTTCGGCAAGCGAGACCGCTTTTATCTGAAAAGCTGTGATTATCAATAAAAATAATATAGCACCTATTTGCTTTTGGTATTTTTGCATACTAATCCTCTAAAATTAACTTCTGTTTAATTTTAGAGGCAGAAAAAAGCTGTTACATTGCTCAATGCGGTATAGATTTTTTTGTTAAGAAAGACTGTCTGTTTGTTTAGTGTTAATTTTTAAAATCATTTCGCAAAATTCCCTGACCGCTCCGTGGCCGCCGTTTTTGCTGAGTACAATAATATTGTCTATAGACTTAATTTTATCAACTGCGTCCGCTGGGCAAGCCCTTAATCCTACATTAGAAAGAGTTTCAAAATCGTTAATATCATCTCCGATATATGCGACTTCTTCAAGCTTAAATCCGTATTCTCTGCATACTTCTTTGATAAAATCAAGCTTTGCCCAGGTACCCATCTTGAGAAAATCCACTTTTAATTTCTCAGCCCGTCTTTTAACAATTTCTATATTTTCCGAAGTAATAATCGCTGTTTTAACTCCGGATTCTCTAAGCAGTCTTATCCCCATGCCGTCTCTTGCGTTGAACTTCTTGAACTCATCACCTGAAACCGTATAGTACATTCCTCCGTCTGTCATTGTTCCGTCTACATCTGTCGCAAAAAATTTTATCATTATCTTTTCTCCGTTAATTTTTTTAAGTTAAATCTGTTTCTGTATTTTTTTAACCCCGAAAATTCTACAGCCCTGCCGTCTTTGCAGGCAATTGTCATTTCTGATTCTGAGGCGGCTAATACTTGTGCCGGCGAACCTTTCAGAGTTGAAATTTTAATCTTGTAAGGATTTGTAACTTTAAATGAATCTCCATCCTGGATGTATGTAGGTAAAAAAGGGTGGAAAGCTCTTATATGAGCACAAATTTCATCAGCTGTTTCTTTTGTGAAATCAAGTGTCATATCTTCAGGTTTAACATTTCCGTAGTATGTAGCTTCTGTTTCGTTTTGTTCAGCCGGTTCAACACAGCCTTTTTTTAATTTTTCCAGAAGTCTTGCGCATAACAGTCTGGCTCTGAAAACAGTTTTGTTTCGAAGTTCTTTTCCGGTATCGCCTTCAAGAATTTCGATTTTGTCCTGCGCAAGAATTGGCCCTGCATCAAATTTTTCATTCATAAGATGAAAGGTTATCCCGGAAAACTTTTCCTGATGCCATATTGTTTGTAAATAAGGGTTCGGGCCTCTGTACTCCGGCAGCAGTGACGGATGCACATTAATTGATGCGATAGTCGGAGTATTATATATTTCTTTGGAAATTTTTTCTCTCCAGGTTCCAACCAAAAGTATATCTGCGTTTAACTTTATAAGCAGATTTCTGAACTCATCTGAATTGGCAGACTTTAACTTAATGTCCTTAAGTTTATACTTTTTGATAAGCGTGAGCGCCGGAGAACTTTTGAAAAAATCGTGCAAAAACAGCTTAATCCCTGAATATACAAGGTTCTCATACCGGAAAACTCCTGCGATTTCTGCATTTGCAAGCATCGTTCCCCTAATAAGGTTTGCGAGCATTTCACCTTTTCCAAGTATTATTACCTTCATATACCCCCTGCTTGCGGCATAATTGCCTGATTACTTATCTTTGTTAATCGAATTGTTTTTTAAAAATTCTTTAGTCTTTTCAGAAAGTGAAATATTTTGCAATGTCATGTGATATCTGCGAAGAAGTGCAATATTTTCATTTTCTTCAAGTAAATCCCTTTGCGGAATTTTAGTTGAGTTTTTTACTTTTTCAAACTCGCTTGGCGCGTTTTTTGACATAATCCTTTCGATAACCTGATCTATGTCACTGCCGCCGACCCCGTATCTGGAGGCAATTTCAGCGGTTGTTGCCCCTTGCGGAAGCTTATACAGCCAATTAACAGTCAGCACATCTCCTTGAGAAACAGAGTGAACACCTTTTTGATGCGGGGTATACATAATATCGGTTTTGTAAGGGCTGTGTCCCAGTCCTATAGCGTGTCCTATTTCGTGCAAAATTGTGTGATAAACTTCACTTTCGTCACTGTAATCAGCATGAATTAGTCCGTCTGTAAGCCCTATTGCAACTTCTGCCCCAAACAGTCTGTTGCTGTTATCATAACTGAAATAGCAATGGCCTAAAGCCTTCCTTTCAACACGTTTCCAATCAATGTTAACATTCGAATCAAGCAAAGTATTTACCACAGTGAAAGAAACTCTGCCTTTTGTTGCACTTTGCCATTCATTGAGAGCTTTTTTTACAAGAGAATTGTATTTGTAATCCTGCCCCTGCTTTGTGTAAAACTTCATAGGCGCAATATAGACCTTAAGCGGCATGAATGTCCAGCGCATTAATCTGCCGTTTTTTAAAGACTGCGAAACGTATGTTTTATTCTGCATATTTTTATTGTATAATAAAAATTGAAAAATGTGTATCTTGAACATGTCAAACTCAGGTATTTTTAAAGGTTGACGTGTGCCAAATAAGCAGGAGGAAAAGAAATGAATATAATGCAAATTATGAAGCAGGCTCAAAATGTGCAGGCAAAATTAAAATCAACGCAGGAAGAACTTGCAAAAATGGAAATTGTAGGCGAATCTGCCGGCGGCGCAGTAAAGGTTACCTGTGACGGACAAGGCCGCTTCAAATCAATCAAACTAAGTCCGGAAGCCATAAATTCTGAAAATCCTTCGTCGGTAGATGCAGATACAATAGAAATGCTTGAAGATATAATTTCAGCTGCAATTAACCAGGCGAGTGACAAAGCTGCCAAAGAAATGGAAGCAAAAATGAAGCAGGCAACCGGCGGTTTGAATATTCCGGGATTATTCTAATGATTTATCCGAAAGCAATAGCGGCATTAATTGAACAGTTCCAAAAGTTTCCGTCAATCGGCCCGAAGTCGGCACAGCGGATGGCTTTTTATCTGTTGCGTATGCCTGCCGGCGAGGTAAAAAAATTCGCGCAATGTATAGTTGAAGCAAAAGAAAACACAAGGACTTGTGAGATATGTTATAATATATCCACAACAAGTCCTTGTGAAATATGCCAGTCAGCGTCTCGGGATAAGTCGATAATTTGCGTAGTTGCGGAAACAAAAGATTTAATAGCAATAGAAAAAACAAATGAGTATCGCGGTTTATATCATGTATTGCAAGGATTAATTTCGCCAATGGACGGAATCGGTGCAGACGATATTCGTATAAAAGAACTTTTGACCCGGCTGACTGATGAGAACGTGAAAGAGGTTATTCTAGCGTTAAGCCCGTCTGTTGAAGGGGAGGCTACCAGTTTATATTTGAGCAAATTAATCAAGCCGTTTGGGATAAAGATAAGCCGTATCGCATTTGGACTGCCGGTAGGAGCTGACTTGGAATATGCGGATGAGATTACAATAGCAAAGGCGTTGGAAGGCCGGCGGGAAATATAAAAAGATCTTGCTTATTGACAATATTTTCTGTTTTTCATATTATAAATATTAGCTCGTTTATCGGGCTGAAAATTTTGTAAGATTTGACAACTAAATACTTGGGGCATGGGCATGTGGTGGAATGGTAGACACGCTAGTCTTAGGAACTAGTGCTAACGCG
>CALUYR010000139.1 GCA_944325045.1 Candidatus Gastranaerophilales bacterium | reverse complement strand
CCCCCCCCCGTATGCATTGCTATACTTGACTTTTCCATGATTTTATCCTCCTTTTTCTTTATTATAAACCATTTTTTTATTTTTGCAAGATATAGATTCAATACGCAGTAATACTCAACAAAAAATGCTGCCCAAAATTTTGAACAGCATTCACATTCAACTATACAATAAAATACTTATAATGAACTTTTTTCAACAACTTTGTCGATCAAACCGTATTCTTTAGCCTCATAAGCTGAAAGATAATGGTCACGTTCACAATCCTCTTTCACCTTCTCGTAAGGCTGACCGGAGTTTTCAGCCATAATTGAAATAAGCATCTGTTTCATTCTTAAAATTTCTTTTGCTTCAATTTCAATATCAGTAGCCTGACCTTTTGCGCCTCCTAAAGGCTGATGGATCATAATCCTTGCGCCCGGTAAAGCCATTCTTTTACCTTTAGCCCCTGCCGAAAGCAAAAAAGCCCCCATAGAAGCAGCTTCACCAAGACAAATAGTGCAAACATCAGATTTTATCAAATTCATAGTATCGTATATTGCCATACCGGAAGTTATAACACCACCGGGGCTGTTGATATATAACATAATATCTTTTTCATTGTTCTCACTATCGAGAAGCAAAAGTTGCGCCACAACAGAATTGGCAACGTCGTCATCAATTTCTGTTCCTAAAAATATAATACGCTCTCTAAGCAGCCTGGAAAAAATATCAAAAGAACGTTCGCCTCTTGATGAATTTTCTATTACAGTAGGCACATAGCCCATAATTTTCATATAAGTTTCCTGATCCATATTTCTCTCCTGATTACAGAAGTATTATAGCATAAAAAATAATTTTGAATACAGCATACAGACTATTAATATAAAATGCGGAGGTTTACTCCGCATTTTCCCTTTTACAATAAAATGAGCCAACTAAGAATAAGTTAATTATCTGTGCTGTCTTTATATTTATAACTCAACAAACTATAGGTATCAGCAGAAGAAGAGTTTTCATCTCCGTAAAACACGGACATATTAGAGGCAGCCTGCATTCTAAATTCATCTTCTTTTTTCTGCTTAGAGCAATCAACCGAATAAGCCGATATTTCGGCACTTGTAATCCGTCCGTCATGATTAGTATCCATCTCATCAAAATGATTAAGGATATTTTCCATTGTGCTTGAAGAAAGTCCGCTTGCCCCGGACGCGTATAATTGAGTTAATTCAGCTTTTGTTAAGCCTTGGGATGACATCTGGTTTGTAAGATTAGTCATCTCTGCAGAACTGATAACCCCGTCACCGTCTTTATCAATGTTAGAAAAGTTTGTCTGCAGATAAGACGCAAAACTTTGATTTAAAAGACCTGCTGTTTTAGTATCAGTTCTTGCAGCATTGATATTTTCCAAAGTAACACCGTTCGGATACTGTGCCGCAAGATAAGAATATGTATTTGTAAGTCCCGAATAAATACCTGCTAATAAGGAACTTCCGCTGGAATTTGCCATAATAAAACCCTCTCGTTAATGTAACATAATTATTTTAATGTTTTTTCCGGAAATGTCAACCCTCAGGTACTGAAATTTTTACTGAAACTTTTTATAAACTCTTACGTCAAGATTTGTATAAGGGGAATTAAGAATATAGGAGAGAGGGTTATTAAATGAGCGTGAAAACGAATAATGTACTGGAAAGCTTATACAGCGATTTTGAAACCGGGCTGGCTGAGAATACAGAAGAAAATATGCCGGAAGTAGATGAGGATTTAATTCTTAATAACGAACCGCGAATATTTAATTCAATAGCAAAAGACGATGATATTTTACAGATGTACCTGAAAGATATCGGAAAAATTAATCTTCTAAACTCCAAAGAAGAAAAAATTCTTGGCAAAGAAATTAAAGAAGGGGAAAGAAAACACGCTGATATTGCCAAAAGGAAACTTATCCAGGCAAATTTACGGCTTGTCGTAAGCATCGCAAAAAAATATATCGGTCAGGGCGTACTGTTCATGGATCTGGTTCAGGAGGGTTCGGTCGGACTTATAAAAGCAGCAGAAAAGTTTGATTATTCAAAGAATTGTAAATTTTCAACCTATGCGACCTGGTGGATTAAGCAAACAATAATGCGCGCAATAGCCAATAATGCAAAGACAATCAGAATACCAATACACATGTCTGACAAGATAAGAAAATATAAACGTGCATATTCCGAATTAAACTTTACACTTGGACGGGAGCCGAAGGATGAAGAAATAGCAGTAAAACTTGGGCTTTCAATAAAAAATATAACAGCGATTAAGCGGGCGCTTATAAAGGAGCCGATAAGCCTTGAAACACCGGTTACAGATGATTTGTGCGTAGGAGACTATATTGAAGATAAAAGCTACAATTCACCTGACACGCACGCTAAGAACAAATCTCTTGAGGCAAATGTTTCAACATTGCTTGACACACTTACAGAAAGAGAGAGGAAAATCATAAATTGCAGATTTGGCATAAACGGAGAAAAAACACTTACACTTGAGCAATTAGGCAAAAAGCTCGGCTATTCAAAGGAGCGGATACGGCAATTGGAAGATCTGGCGATCAAGAAGATGAGGGATCAAAACATAAGTCATTTTAAAGACTTTATAGAGGACTAACTGCACACACAAGCCTGATAGCAATCATCAGGCTTTTCTTTATGCTGCGTAAGAGAAGAAATAGATCAAGCCGGCTTAAACAGTTAAAAGCGAACGGGCAAACTCAACAGACTGATCATTAATTTCTCCGCCGGCAAGTTCCGCCAATGCCTTAACCCGATTTTCACCGGTAAGAACATATACATCTACTTTTGTCTGATCTTCCTGAGATTTTCTTACATAAAAATGTTTATCAGCTTTAGAGGCAATAATAGGCTGGTGCGTAATAAGTATAATTTGATGAAATTTTGAAAGTTCTTTTATTTCATCGGCCACACTTTGAGAGGCTTTTCCGGATATTCCGGTATCAATTTCATCAAAAATCACGGTATCAATATCATCTGACTGTGCAAAAATAGATTTAATAGCAAGCATTACACGGGAAATCTCGCCGCCTGAGGCAACTTTTGCCAGAGGTTTCAAATCTTCCGAAACATTTGTTGAAATCAAAAATTCTACATTATCACCACCGTCACAAGAGAGATCTTTCGGGGTTACTGAAATTTGAAATCTGGCTTTCGGCAGTTCAAGTTTTTCAAGCTTTTCCTGAATATAAACAGATAGAACTTTAGCATAATTCTGCCTGTTTTCCGTAATTTTTGAGGCTATCCCAAGAAGTTTACCATAAATTTCTTTTACAGCGGCCTCAAGCTCTTCGATATTCTGTGTGGAAAACTCGATACCTGAAAGCTCATCGGAGAGTTTTTTGTACGTTTCCATAACTGCAGAAAGCGTTCCGCCATATTTACGTTTCAGTTTATCAAGCAGAAAGAGTCTTTCCTGAATTTCGTTAAGTCTGGCTTCATCATTATCAAGGTTCTGGCTGTAATCCCGAAGTTCAGAGGCACAATCTCTAAGATTTTCGACAGTGTCAATGAACCTTTGTTCAAGATCTTCCAGCGCCGGATCCATAGAAACAGCTTTTGTTATATTCTGCTTAATTTTCCCAAGCGCCTCAATAACAGAGCCATCATCACCGTTAATTGTCCAATAAGATTGCCCGGTAAGTTCCTTTAGCTTTTCAGCATTAGCAAGAACAGCCAATTCTTCATTAAGCTCCTCATCCTCAGTTTCGCTTTGAATTTCCGCTTCTGCAATTTCATTAACCTGAAACTTTAAAAATTCTAACTGATTTTCAGTAGTATCAGCGGAATTTTTAGCCTGCTCAAGCATATTTTGCGTATCAATGTACTTTTTATAAAGGGCTTTGTAGTCATCCAAAAGCCCGCCGTAAACCTCTTTGGCATAATTATCCAGCAAATTTATGTGATATTTCGGCTGCATAAAAACATAAGTTTGGTGCTGCGAATGAATATCAAGGAATAGAGATTTAATCTGTTTTAAAAATTCCTGATTAATTAATGTGCCGTTTAGGCGTGTACGGACACCGCTTTGGGTAATTTCTTTAGACAGAATTATTTCATTACCGAAATTATCTATTCCGTTTTCATTGAACAATTCGGAAAGATCATGTTTTGTATTTTCAACTGTAAGTTCAATAACGGCTTTTTCCGCACCGTGCTTGATAACATCTTTAGAAACCCGCGCAGAAAAAGCCAGATCAATTGCACTTATAAGAATACTTTTTCCTGCCCCGGTTTCGCCGGTTATAACATTTAGCCCTGAGTGAAAATTTGCCTCAAGCTCGTCAATTAATATATAATCTTTTAATTTTAACTGTTTAATCATAACTATAGGATAACGCAACAACAGCGCGTTAGCAAGATTTTAAAAAATTTTAAAATAAAAATATAATAACATTACTGTTTTTATACTCTTACTCCAGTCATGCTTTTGAGAATAACATTTCTTACGTAATCGTAATAATCACTTTTATATCCTTCTATATTCTTAAGAATCTGCTCACCGCTGATAAATCCGTGAAGATAAGCAATTTCTTCTAAGCAGGATATCTTTTCTCCCTTGTTAAGCTCCATCGACTGAACAAAATTACTTGCCTGAAGCATTGAATCGTGCGTTCCGGTGTCAAGCCACGCAAACCCGCGCCCTAAAATTTCGACCTTTAACGTTCCTTTTTCAAGATAAATTTTATTTAAATCAGTAATTTCAAGTTCACCGCGTGCAGACGGCTTAAGCTGTTTAGCATATTCACAAACATGCCCGTCATAAAAATACAGTCCGGTAACCGCAAAATCCGATTTCGGATGTTTTGGTTTTTCTTCCAAAGAAAGAACCTTTTTATTTGAGTCAAATTCAACCACCCCAAATCTTTCAGGATCCTTAACCGTATACCCGAATACTGTAGCGCCGGTATTATTTTTAATAGCCTCTTTCATCAAAGTGGAAAAACCGTGTCCGTGAAAAATATTATCGCCGAGAATAAGTGCAACGTCCTCTCCGTTTATAAAATCTTCACCGATCAAAAAAGCATCTGCAATCCCCCTTTGTACGTACTGAATTTTATATTCAATACGTAATCCTAAATGCGAACCGTCTCCAAGCAATTTTTTAAAATTATCATAATCGGTTTCGTTTGTGATAATCAAAATATCTCTTATTCCGGCAAGCATAAGAGTTGAAATGGGATAGTAAACCATCGGCTTGTCATAAATTGATAACAAAATTTTTGATATTGGCTGTGAAGCCGGATATAAACGGGTACCAGCCCCCGCAGCAAGTACTATTCCTTTCATTATACCCCCTTATTGATCCTTTC
>CALUYR010000138.1 GCA_944325045.1 Candidatus Gastranaerophilales bacterium | reverse complement strand
AATTATGTCATCCTGAATTTATTTCAGGATCTAGCCCCCGAAAGATTATACCGTCGCCAGAAAACATCAACAATATACCCTCTGCGTCTCGTCCAGCGAAGCGTCATGTGGGAGGGGACTTTGTCCCCCAAAAAGAAAGCGAGACCGGGTGGTTGAGCAAGCAATTATGTCATCCTGAACTTGTTTCAGGATCTTGCCCCCGCGATATGGAAAGCATAACCGAAAGCCTTATTAACCACCGACACATTGAACCCCCAACCGAAGGACTATTGTTGTGCAAGTATTCTGAACTTACATTCCTTCATAATAGAGAGCTAATTAAAGCGAACGTGCGCGAAGGAAGTGAGTGCAATAGTGAGTCCAAGAGTGGAAATGCGGAAGCATTTCAGTCTATCAATCAATCAAATCAACGCCATAAGGCGTTGAAATTAAACAGCAAGTTTTTCTTTTTCGATTCACTTTTTCATTTTTCCAGCCCTAAAAAAGAAAAAGTGAATAAAGTGCAAACAATTAGTAAAGTTTTATCTAACAAATTAAAGCGTCAAGTAAGAGATGGCTGCGCCACCCGCAAGGCTGCATTTACCTTGGCTGAAGTTTTAATAACCCTCGGCATAATCGGCGTTGTCGCTGCTTTAACCATGCCGACGCTGTTACAAAAAGTCGAATCTGAAGTAATAAAAAATCAGTTTAAAAAAGTTTATTCAATGTTATCTCAGGTTTATGTCAAAGCCGAGGCAGATTTAGGTTATAAACCTTCTTGCTTCTATGCAGATGATAGCAGCGCAGATTATACAATGGAGATGGATGATTGCAATGACTTACTTAATGCAGTTGAGAAAAACTTGGTAATACTTAAAAAATGTGAAAATAATGCTCTGCGTGACGGCTGTCTGCCAAAATCTTCTTATGCCGGTATTGAAAATGCCCTGCAGGACACTAACCCTGACATATCAGATGATGAGCTGAATTTCTGGCTTGCTAATTGCGGAGGTCTTAATAAATCGAATATAGAAAATAATACAAGAACATTAGTGCTTAAAGATGGCGTCATTTTAATGTTTTATTCCAATGGAGGAAGAATATCCTATCCACACCTGGTATCTGTCGATGTAAACGGTGCTAAAGGTCCGAATAAATGGGGATATGATGTGTTTTCCTTTGCAGTTAAATCAAAGGCAGGACGTTCTTTGAAGCTTATGGGTATGGGTTCCGGTTTTTCTTGCACTCCGGTTGAAAAGGGTGGTATGAGCTCGGCAGAGTTTATAAAGAACTTGTATAAATAAATTTTCATAAAGGCGGAATTTATAATTTCGCCTTTATTTTTTTGTAAAAATACTTGCTTTTTTTTGTAGATGTGGTATAGTATTATTGCTGATAAGGGTTTATAGATTTTTTTAAACTATCTATATTCGGCATTATACCCTTAATTGTGTTAGGAAAGAGATACTCTGAAAGATTAATGAGTCCCGAAGAATTTAATTACAAGTATATAAAAGATCGCGCAAGTGCCGGCAGCTGGCGCAGAGGCTATGAATATCATCTGAAAGATATGGTTTTTGACACTTATCCCGAAAAGAATTTCTATATGGGGAAAGTCAAAGGCAATTTTCAAGATCATTACAATACTGATTTGATTTTCAAGAAAAATAAAGTTGAAGCCCGCTGCAATTGTCCTTTAAAAGAAGAATGGTGTAAACATGCGGTTGCCGTTGGCTTAAAGGCAATTGATGAACACGCTTATGAGGATTGGCTGGAGACGAAGTTCGGTGTTGAACCGAGTTTCCCGGATGAGAATACTGCGCTTACAGAGGAACCGGACGGGAGTTATATTTTCCACTTCAACCCTAAACGGAAAGCTAACTTCTTTTCAATTCTTGTCCGTTCTCGGGAAACCGGTAAAATTGTACGGCAAATTGAAAATATTTTGAGGGCTTTAATCGAAACCCAAAAACAAAATCCTGATTTTGAGCTTAATAATTCACAAAAAGTTGAAGTCGAAATCTTTAAGCAGCTTTTAATGATTTCCCGCCAGGATAAAAAAGCCGGATGGTATGATATTCCTATAACTAAGTTTGGACCGATGTTTTCACTCCTCAAGCTTGCAGATGAAGTTTTGGATGAGAAAACAAAAGATCGTTTAAAATTTGTGGATGAAGAGTGGAAACTCGTTCTGAATGTAAACTCTTCCCAGGGCGGAACAATTTTACTTTCACTTGAGTGGAAAAGACCTGATAAGGACGATGTTTACCCGTTGGAAGAAGTCAGGTACTTCTCCAGACATCTTAAGTGGGGGCGGTATAAAAATATTATTTTCCCGACAAATATCGCAATGCAGGCCATTCCGCAAAATTTGCTCAAATCGTCTTTTACTGATTTGAAGGATGCTGAAGGCGGAAAATTTATTTACGAAGAACTTCCTAAATTGCGTGAAATTATGGAAGTTAATATAGACGAAAGTATTTCCAAGTTAATGCTGGAGGAACGACCGCCTTTAAATATCGTAACACTCGGAATTGATTATGATCAGTCGCTTAAGGCCGAACTTGAATTTGAGTATGACGGAGTTAGAGTTCCGTTTTCCAAGCAGGCAGATAAATCCCCGTATATTTCAGTGAAGAAGCCCGGAGAAGATCTTGTTTATTGGATAAAAAGGAATTTCAAACACGAGCAGGATGCATATAATATGCTTTTGGCCTGCCGTTTTGTACCTATGCAGACTAATAATCTTGCTTTAGAAAAAGAAAATGCAATAGATTTTTATAATTACTATATCAAACAGGCCGGTGATGGCTGGAAATTCATAGAAAAAGATGATATGAACTTCTTTAAACTCATTCCTGCCCCGTTTAAGCTGTGTGCAAAAGTTGATTTTTCAACAGAATCGCAGGATAGTTTTGAAATCGAACTGTATGGACAGGTCGGGGAAGAAATTATTGATTTTGATGAGATATATGAAACAATTCAAAGCGGAGAAAAGTATTCCAGAATAAGAAGTTTGGGATTTGTAGAATTTCCGGCTCAGGATATTTACTCTATGATGCGGGCGTTTAACTCGTTTGATGTTTACAGAAATGATGATAATAAGTTTATCGTAAAAACTTATCGAGCCGGCTTACTTTCCGAGCTTAAAAATTTAAATATAGAACTTGTTTTGAGCGAAACATTCCAGAAGTTTTGGGAGCAAATTTCAACGTTTTCACCTGATGAAGGGTTGGAATTGCCGCAAACAGCGACAGCCGAATTCCGAGAATATCAGCTTAAAGGATACGGGTGGCTGTGGTTTATGTATAAGTACGGCTTAAACGGAATCTTGGCTGATGATATGGGGTTAGGTAAAACTTTGCAGGCCTTAACAGTCCTTCAAAAAGCCAAAGAAGTTGACGGGCCGATGCCGACTCTCGTAATTTGTCCGACCACGGTTGTGTTTAACTGGGAATCCGAAATTCAAAAATTTGCGCCGGAATTAACCTGCCTCAAACTTTCAGGAACTGAGCGCAGAGGGTTGTTTAAGAAAATTCCTGAATATGATGTTGTGATTACCAGCTATGCGCTTATCAGACGTGATGTTGATAAATTAAAGGATATAAATTTCAGGTATGTAATCCTTGATGAGTCGCAGAATATTAAAAATGCGATGTCACAGACTGCACAGGCTGTAAAAAAACTTCAAGCCTCGCATAAACTTGCGCTTTCAGGTACTCCGATTGAAAATAAGCTTGAAGAATTGTGGTCTGTATTTGATTTTCTTATGCCTGGATTTTTGCTTTCAATGGCTGAGTTTAACTCCAGATATGTTAATCCTATTATGGAACGCCAGGATAAGACGGTTGAAAAACGCTTGAAGCTGCAAATATTTCCGTTCATCTTACGCCGTATGAAGCGTGACGTTGCAAAAGATCTTCCTGATAAGGTCGAAAATATTGCATACTGCGAACTTACAGATGAACAAAAAGATTTTTATCTTCAGGTTCTTGACAGTACTAAAGAGGAATTGTTTAAGAGTATTGAGCAAAACGGACTTGAAAAAAGCAGATTATCAATTTTCTCGGCACTTCTCAGATTGCGTCAGATCTGCTGCCACCCGCGGCTTTACGATAAAGAGAATGTTAAGCATGTTATGTCGTCCGGAAAATTTGAAAAACTTAAAGTTTTGCTGGAAGAGATTATTTCCGAAGGTCACAGGGTTTTGTTGTTCAGCCAGTTTGTGAATATGCTTGACATAATTAAGGCGTGGCTGGAAAGAGAAGGCATTGAATATGAGTACCTGACCGGCAAAACAAAAGACCGTCAGGCAGCTGTTGAAAGGTTTAACAGCAGTAAAATACCGATATTCCTTATCAGCTTGAAGGCCGGCGGAACAGGATTGAACTTAACGGGTGCGGATTATGTAATTCATTATGATCCTTGGTGGAATCCGGCAGTTGAAGATCAGGCTACAGACAGAGCTTATCGTATCGGACAGACTAAGAAAGTATTTGTATACAGACTTATTACCAAGAATACTGTTGAAGAAAAGATCCAGAAACTTAAAACAGTTAAGAGAAACCTTGTTGACAGCGTAATTTCTGTTGACAGAAATATTGTTAAATCTCTTACGATGGATGATATAAGAGAAATTTTCTCTGCTGATTAGTGATAGTGCGGGGCTGTATCCGGAGAAGAAGTTAATCTTTCCCATGCTTATCATACCAATAAGTTAATGAGTTATTAAGTATCTTAAATAAAGGTCTTAAGAGTTTTCTACGTGTCTAAGAATGGTAAGATTCCGAAACAAGTTCGGAATTACATAATAGTTATGTTTTATGCAAATCAGGTGAAAACTATATATCAATTCCAATATTAATTGCTTCTGTCAATCGACTTCCATTCATCAGCGGAAATTTCTCTGTGCAGGTAATCCATATTGCCTTTAGCAATAATCCAAATCGCACAAGCTCCTCCGCTCCACCAGCCTGCTGCCTCTTTTGTTGTGCTGCAAAGCTCCTGATTTACCCACCAAAGATCATATCCTCTAACCATAGGAGTTCCTTTTTTAGTACTAAGGTATAAGAAAAAGAAATCTTTTCCTACTTGATTAGGCCCTTTAAGCCCATTAATATCGACAAGTAGATGAACAAGCGGCCGGTCATCTGAAAATTCTGCAGGATAAGTATAATTAGCAATAGAAATAATAGCCCCGTTTGCCAGAGCAAAATTTTTATGATTAGCTTCTCTTCCGGTCCAACCTTCTGTAGTCCCTATTCCGTTGAGTCCTATATAATTTGACGGAATTTTGGTTCTGTGGTATCCGAATCCATAATCTTGTCCTTTTAAATATTTAGCTAAATACTGATAAACTTTTTCATTAGAGTCTTTATCATT
>CALUYR010000137.1 GCA_944325045.1 Candidatus Gastranaerophilales bacterium | reverse complement strand
ACTTAACTGTAAAAAATATAAAAATATTTAAACACGCCGGTACTGTAGATTCAGACAGTACCGGTTTTATTAAAGCAGCTTTCTAACCTCCCTAACCCGGCCGGATAATTTTATGTAAAAAAGAATGAACTTTCTTGCCTTGTGTAAACAGATATAGTAAAATATAATTAACAGACTTGAGGAGATTATATAGAATGCCGGAATTAGCCCGCAAATATGAAGAACGCTATTATTATTATGAAAATACACGTCAAAACTGTACAGCGGTTCCCGTAAAAAGGTACCCGCACGCCCCAAAACCGGTTGTGAGAAGATACAAAAGCAGAGAACCGCAGAGAAATAATGCAAAAATCGAACGCAATAACCGGATTTCAAGAATTGTATCAGTTACAGCAATGATTCTTCTTGGAGTATTTGTATTGCCGACCGGGTTCGGAAACATTGCAGGATCAATGTTTACAAAATCTCCATATCCGAATTTGAAAACAGATTACAAAAAGCTTCTGTTTCCAACCGAGAATTATCTAAATAATCATCTGTTTTTAAATGAGCTGTCATTAAGCGGTGCAGAAACAAAAAAACCTGCAATGGCAGAATTAAATATCGGACAAGAGTTGACAGGGTTGGAAAACCAAATCAAAAATATACTTCCGACCTATCCTTCTATACATCCGTCTGTATTTGTGTGGGATTATGATACCGGAAATTACGCTGACATAAACGGTTCGGAATTATTTTCAGCCGCAAGTATAATAAAAATACCGGTACTGCTGCAGCTTTTTAAGTCAATTGAAAACAAGCAGGTATCATTATATGATGAAATGATACTTACAGATTACTACAGAGCCTCAGGCTCCGGAAACCTTCAATTTAAAGCTGAAAATTCAAGATATTCACTGGATACACTGGCAAGAATAATGATAACCGATTCAGATAACTCTGCAACGAATATGATTATGTCAAAAATCGGTTCAATGACAGACGTCAACCAAGGGATCCGAGACTGGGGGCTTAAGCAGACACATGTAAAAACCTGGCTGCCTGATTTAGAGGGGACAAACCATACAACAGCAAGAGATCTTGCAAGAATGCTTTATAACATAGAAAACCCTAAGTTTTTAACATCAGAGTCACGTGAAAAAATATTTGATTACATGGGGCATGTAAAAAATACAAGACTTATACAAGCAGGTCTTGGCAGCGGAGCCTTTTTCCTTCATAAGACCGGTGATATCGGGAAAATGCTCGGCGATGCAGGAATCGTTTATGCGCCTAACGGGAAAAAATATATTGTTGTAATTCTTGCAAACAGACCTTATAATTCTCCGGCCGGGAAAGACTTTATTGTCAAAGCTTCAGAAATAATTTACAATTACATGACAAATATTTAAACTATTTCCCGATAATCGGATTATGAGTGTTTTCATAAAACATATAATTTAACTTGAAGGAATTTTTATTTTCCCTAAGAGTTGTAGACAATGTGTCATACAACTTGAACCCATAATTATTCAAAAATCTTGTAGTCATAGCGCATTCGAGGTGATAAGGAGATTTCCCGCGGCCCGGATAGAAAACTTCTTTTTCAAGTCCCAGATATGTACACTGCACTCCGTCAACAGGAGAATAATAAGGCCCTCTGTTTTCGTTTACAAAAGTCGAGGTAACTTGTCTGTTATCTAAATTTATCAAAATATTGTAATCAAACAAGTTAATATTATCCATATCTTCAGCCTGAGCGAAATCAATATTATATCCTTCAAATTCCAAAAGCTTAATGATCAACAAGTTTTCGCTGTTACTGCCGAAATACAGAATTTTGTTACGCTTATCAAAACGTCTTATACGATCTTCCATTTTGCACATCTCGTTAAGTATAACATTTTCTTTAGGCATTTTCTTGAAAAATAACGAACATTTCGCAACATTTCTCACATCATGTATAGTGGCGCCGTCATTGAAATATCCGGCAATTTTAATGACAGGACGAGCCCACAAATGAGTTGAAACAAGCAGCAGTCCGAACAGTGCAAAAAATGTAATAACAAATTTAACTATATTGCTTTTTCTAACATAAGAATACGCAAGAACAGGAGCGCAAATAATGCAGAATGAAGTTAAAAATCTTATGCTGTAAGCCATATAAACGATTTCAAAAGACATAACAACAATTGTGCCAAGTAATATAAACCCGAAGGCTGAAATCATCAAATCACGTTTTTTACGAGACACAAACGGGATACACAGCGATTTGATCCAGCAAGGCAAATAAACAAGAAAACCTAATATGCTCATTCCCATTAATGGTTCGAGCAAAGATCTGTTGAGCTCATCAGTCGACTTGTTATGAACCCCGTCAGGAATATAGCTTAGCCCGAGACCTGATAAAACAGAATTTTTCAAATTCAAAAGATGCACGCCTAAGGTATCGTTCCACTTGAACCCGGTAAAATCAAAAAACAGAAAGAAATGCTTAATAAAGCCTGCAAACATTCCTTTTATTCCGTAAAGATTTTTGTGTGTATCTATAAACGACTGCGGGCCTAAAATATTCCCGAAATCCAAAAAATTTAATACGTAGTTATAAGCTGCAAATAATACAAAATTTACAATCCCGAACCCTAAAAACCAAACAATAGGTTTATAGAAATTTTCGCGTCTATAAGAATAAGAGATCCATAACATCCAAAAACCAACAGGCAAAACAAGCATTAACGCCGGCGTCTTAGTTCCGATAGCCAGCGCATAAGCAAGAGCCGAAAAATAAATTGTTGAAATCTTTGGATTTTTAAGAGCATTCCAGAACAGATATATACTTGCAAGAACAAGTCCTGCAACAATTACATCCGTTTCAGTTCCGGAAATCTGCACAATTACGGACGGAAAAGATGAAAGTATAAAAAGCGTCCATAATTTTCTTCTCTCATTCAAGCCTATATTGCTCATAATTCCATATAAAGACAACAAAGACACAACAAATCCGACAAAAGGGAAAATTCCGAGCCACAACTGCTTTTTCAGAAATACAAATAACCAAGAATAGAGTATTTCAGAATTTATAGGCATAGGTAAATTTCTTATATCACCTATCGGAAAATGATTAAGATTCTTGTTACAAACCCAAACAACACTTCTTAAAACGTGATACGCCTCGGCGTCAGGATTGACAACCGGCATAAAACTTATCAAAAAGAGAGAAACGCAGCACATAAAGATAAACGACAACCCGAGAACCAGCAAAAATTTATCAGACTTCAATGCAAAAAGAAGCTTTTTTATATAAGGCTCAAGATCAAATTCAAACCGCGGTTTACCTTTTTTAAACCACACAATTCCTGACGCAATTGCCGATATCATATTAAGAATGAGAACTCCCGGAACTGAAATCGACGAGAATAATGAAAGGATCTCAAATATCCCAACAACGTTAGCAAACATTATTATGAAAAACAGTAATACAGATTTAATAAATTCCTTATTTTCAAATATTGAAGTTACAAAAAATGCTGTTAAAGCCGTTAAAAATAACGATATAAAAAATAAAGCCATTCTCTCCCCTGCCCTTTATATTAAAATTATTTATATATAAATAGTACCAGCAGTAAAAAGTTTTTGCAACATAAAGGTTTACAAAAAAAAAGGTTTCAATTATAATAATTAAGCTATGATGAAAAGATTTGAAAACCGACGTATAGAAAGTAAAATTAATGGCTTGTTTATAAAATAAGACGTGTATATGTCGTTAAAAAATAAAATCATAAACAAGGCCTTTTGAATAAAAAGGCCTTCTCTTTTGTAAAAAAACATTAAAAAACCCAAAATAATTAGCAATTAAAAAAATTCACAAGTATTAAAAATAAATGAAAGGTTAGCAATATGAAAAGGAATTTCCGACGAAACTCAATTATAAAAGCGAATGCCCCAATCGTAAAATTAATGAACTTAATCTGGGGCTTGTAGTAAGTAATTGAGTAAGGGCAAAGTGCCCTTTGGAAAGGTAATATAATGATTTTCCCGATAACAGCAAGCAAAATATATTCAACACTAGGAAACCCGGATTCTTTGATTCCAATGGCAATCAAAGATACAGCTAACAGTTTAGGATTAACAGCCGGATCATACATCACAGGAAAAGATGCGGAAAGCCAGGACAGATTTATAGATGAGTTTGGAACTCAGGCTATATGGTTATTAGGTATACCGGCTTACAAAAAGATTTTAGATCTGGTATTATTCAGATCAATAGGGCTTGATGCCGGCGTAGATGCAAGAGTTCTCAAAGATCAGGCAGTTTTTGAGCTTGCTAAAAAATACGCCAAAGAACACGATGAGAAATTTAAGACTAACCCAAAAGTCAAAAAAATTGCCCAAAGTCTTGAAAAAATAACTTCAAAACAAAAGTTGTTCAAAGGACTTACATTTGGGAAATTTGTTGCTTCTACAGCACTTACTATTATTTCCTACGGCGCTTTAACTGACTTCAGACAAAAATACAGAGAAGAAAAAATTAAAAAAGACTTTTACGAAAAACATTCCCAAAAGAAAAAAGAAAACAATTCAACTATTCTCCTTACAAAGTCAAAAACTTTCGACAGCATACACAAGAAAACCAATAAAGAAGTTAAATTTACCGGAAAACTTGAAGATTTCATGTTTTCACCTGTAAAAAACCTCATGATTGTTGACGGGTCAATTACAACAGAAAGAATTGCAAAATCCCAAAATAAACAAGAGTTTATGGGATATGTTCTTAAAGAAGGATTTTTCTGGTTCTTTATGTATTTTGCAGGAGAGAGAATTAAAGCAATGCTTGAAAATAGTTCACTCAAAAAACGGAATATACCAATCAGCCTTGACGCCAGAGCTATCGAATCCGAAGAATTGAGAAAAGCGCTTCTTAACAACAAAATCATGCAAAGCATTTATGAGTTCCCTGCCAGCAACAACCCGACTAACGCCGAAATTTATAAATTCGTAAACGAAAACCCTGATAACCTTATTGTTAAAATGGGTAAAATATCAGGACTCATCAAAACTGTTAAGGGAACAGAAGCAATCAATGAACAAACTAAGAAAGTTGTTGAAGGTTCGGGTTCAATTGACAACAGAAAATATATTGATCCGGATGAAATAAAAGGATTAAAAGATAAACTTATTATGCTTTACGAAAAAGGCGAAGAATTTGTTAACAGAGAAGCCGAAACATTAAAAGCGAAACTTAAATCGGAAGGGAAAGAATTTGCAGGACTTAGTGCAGAGCAAAAAGTTGAATTTTTAACCAAATATCTCGATAAAGTTAAGAAAGGCAACAGAGCTGCAACTATTAAAAATATCGGCGCCTGCATAGGATTTTTGGGAATACTTCTGCCTGCAATGATCGTGGGCTGGAGATT